>NZ_JBSGCA010000018.1:0-137731 GCF_053601535.1 Nocardia sp. NPDC004718 | reverse complement strand
CTCTCGCGACCTGCGTCAACGAGATCTCGCCCTTGCGGGCGACCGCGACGACATCGCGGCGGAACTCTTCGGGATACGGCTTCGGCATGGGGGACATCCTTCCAGCGAGGAGCAATCCTCACAGGTCAGGAGTCAACCAAACCGAGGGCAGTCCCGGGCGACGGTCGAGGCGCTGTTCGCCGGACGGTTCTTTCTTCTGTTCGCGCTACTGTTCGGTTACTCGTTCACCCTGCAAATCGCGGCAGCCGAACGGGCAGGCGTATCGGTCAACGCGCGCTTACTGCGGCGGTGCCTGGCGCTGCTGGTGGTCGGGCTGCTGGATGTGCTGCTGCTGTGGGTGGGTGATGTGCTCGCCCTGTATGCTCTGGCCGGTCTGGTGCTGATCGCCCTGCGCGGGGTGCGGCCGTGGTTCGCGGTGACGCTCGGTGCCGTACTGTACCTCGGTTGGAGCTGCTGGGCGCTGCTCCCCGCCGACACCGGACCGCTGCCGATGCTGTCACGGGTCATCGAGCAACCGCGGATTCACGATGGTTATGCGGGCGGTTTCATCGATACCTTCACCACCCAGGTCTCGCTGGCACCGGGAGTTTTCCTCTTGGTCCTGTTCACTCACGGTGTGCCAAGCCTCGGCATGTTCTTGGTCGGGATGGCTGCCGGTAAACGAGAGATTCTCGCCGATACCGTGGTATTGGAGCGATGGACCAGACTCGCGTTATGGGCGGGTCTGGGTTTCGGCCTGCCGGTTTCGACCGTGACCTTCGTGGAGACAATGAAATGGTGTCAGGCACCAGCGTATTGGGCAGGGGTCCAGGACCTGGCAAATCCGTTGTTGACCGTTGCCTATACCGCGGCGATCATGCTGATCACCCGGTCTTCGACGGGCCGCTGGGTTTCGAAATGGCTGGCAGGCGCGGGCCGGATCGCGGCCACCAACTACATCATCCAATCGCTGGTCCTCGCCGTCCTCTACACCGGCTACGGTTTCGCGCTGGCCGACGAGGTGCCGATCCGGTGGGTGGTGGTGCTCGCGCTGTGTACTTTCGCCGGGCAACTGGTGGTGAGCAGGTGGTGGCTACGCGAACACCCTTACGGGCCGGTGGAGTGGGTATTGCGGCTGGCAACATATCGGACCGTGCCGCCGTGGCGGAGACCCCGGTTCGGAGGTCGCACGTAACCCAACCCAGCAGCACTTCGACGTTGACGATCACGGCTGCCCGCAGTATCACCCGGCGATCAAGCCACCGTGTTGCCGAAATCGCCGAGGGCGTAGGCCCCGGTGTCCTTCGAACGCGGCGCTGAAACCGAAAGCATCCGCGTAGTCGACGAGCCTTCGCCGCCTACACGATGGTGAGCGCGCGGTCGGTCGGCGCGACATCCACTACCACCTGGCCCTTCGAGACCAGCCACAGCGCCAGGTGGTCGCCCAAGCCTTCGGCGTTCTCGACCGGCCAGGTTCGTTCGGGCCACGCTGCGCCCAGGCCAGTAGCTCACGACAGTCAGGGAAGTTCGCATCGATTCGAATCGAGCCATGGTCGGAGTTCGTCGCGGGGTCGATGGCGGTGGCGGCGTGGGTGGACTTGTGCGGATCGACGCCGATCAGCATCATCAGGTTCGGTTCCTCGTCTTTGCCGGGTGGGGGATTCACGGCCGATATGTCGACTTCAAGAACCGCTCGCAGTAGCTTGTCGTCACACCTCTGTCGAGTCAGACCGTGAACGGAGACCCGGGCAAGGTGGGGTTGTGTCCGGCAGACCTCCGATTCTGCTAATGTCAAGCGGCAGCGGTTTTGGGGGCGTGATTCGGCAGGTCGTGGGCTTTGATCGGATCGTAGGGTTGCTGGGTTTGCAGGCAGTGGTGAAGCTGTCCGAGCATCTTGTTGAAGAGGTGCCGCATCGCGGGTGTGTGGCCGTCGCCGTGGTCGCGTCGGCGCCGGTAGTGGTCCCGAGCCGGGCCCTTGTTCATGATCATTGCGGTGACCCAGAGCCAACCGACGGCGGCGAGGCGATCGTTCTTGATTCGGCGCCGGGTGATGGCGATGACCTTGCCGGACGCTCTTGTCACAGGAGCGGACCCGGCGTATGCCTTCAGTGCCCGAGCATCGGCGAACCGAGCACGGTCATCGCCGATCTCGGCGAGTATCCGGGCGTCGGTGAGGTCGGCCAGGCCGGGAAAGCTGGTGATGATGGTGTAGTCGCGGTGTTTGCGGAATTCCGAGGAAACCACCCCAGCAGCACTCACCGCCTAACCGAATTCCGGATCATGCGGTGACCACCCCACTTACACCACGCCCCAGGACTTGACCGCAGGTGGACACATCGCGGCAAGCCGCGCTCGAAGCCCTTCCCCGCGGCGAGCAAGTTCCTCTGCCGGGTGTACTGGCCCGCATCGACACTGCTGAACTGGACCGAGTGAGATGGTTGTCACCCCAGGCCGCGCAGGGGTTTGATGGTCGTCTACCGCGAGAACTCCTTGCCGCGCTGCAATCGTGTGGCTTCCGTCGGTTGCTGCGGAAGGGGCCACAAGAAGAGGGTTCGGAGCGGGCAGCGCACCGGGTTGATTCGTTTGCATCAAACGAGAGACGTTGTCGGCGAGCGGACATAGTCGTCAGCGTCGCGTTCTCCCGCCCCTACCGAGATGCCTTCTTCGATGCGCGCGAGGTAAGCGAGCCTACGGCACGTGGCAGGCGCAAACCGCAATACGGTATCATCGATCCTCTTGTTCGGTAGCCGTGTTGGAAGCCGGTCAGCTCGGGGCGGATCACGGCTGCCGCGGCGGTGGCGTCGGTGATGGCCGGCGCCGTGTCTGGCGCGAACCGGATGAGCGGTTCACGACCGGGTTGGTGGCCCTCGACGATGGTCTGGAAGATCTGCCGATCGAACTCCGTGCGGGGCTGCCAGTACATGTGCGGACCGTGTTGCACACCGATGTTGCGTTGCTGCATGTCTTCGATGATCGGCCAGTACTCGTGCTCATCGAGCATGCTGCCGTCGGTGTGGCGGATATCGAACAGGTCGTAATCACTGGTGACCGGGCGCAAGATGTCCTGGTTGTCTCGCATCTGAACGACGCCGTCACGGACCGCGACCTCCCCACTGGCTGAGTATCGCTGCATCTCAGGGCGCAACGCGTGGAACTCGGTGCGGCGCATATCGTAGCGCTTGCGCAGGACGGTGGGGTCGATGCGGGCAGGCACGGTGGTCGGCATGACCGGTTCGAAGTATCCGACCAGGCCGAGGTGTTCGGGTGATATGCCCAGCACCGTGTCGAGTTGGTTGATGCTCTTCGCCTTGATCGACATCGGTTTGGGCAGCGCACCTTTCTCTATCCACGGGATCGACGCCGGGTTGGCTGGGCGGATATCTATAACGATCTCATGTTGCTCGGCGAACTGCTGAAAGTGCCGCTGGTTCGCTTCAGGGATGCCGTAACGAGCGGCGATGTCCGAGGCCGTGGTCGATACACTGTCCCCGAAGTGAGAAGACGTGCCACCCGCTGACCGGAACGAGTGTCAACGACACCCGATCTGGTGCCTCGTAGCCGGTCCAGGAGCGCCCGGTTGATGGTGCTCTCATACATGCACCCCGGCAACACCCAAAGCTACCCAGGTGGACCCGGCATTGCCTGCCTCCAGCAAACCGAACGCAAATCTACGCTCGGCTGCGGGCAGCCAGCAGATATGCCTGTATTTCGCGAGCAACGGCCTGGAGACCGAAACCGAGACTTCAGGCCGTCGCTACCGGTCACCCCGCCCCGGTCACCAGAGCCTCCGGCAAAACTATCTCCATCAGCCACAAGACGGATCAAGAACGACCGCCTGGCGGCGCTCGGATGGGTCTGGGGCACCACCCGTCAGAACCGCACCGGTCCGGGAGCGGGTGGCCTCAGCAGCAGACGATGCGAACAACGGCCCGGGAGGGGGAGAGGAGTATGCGTTCCCGGGCCGCCGCCGTCACGCGGCTGCTCGGGTTTGATCAGTAGCCGACGGTGAAGGTATGCAGATCCCACCTGCTGTAGGACTCGACGCGCTGGCAACGAGCACCCAGATCACTGCTACGCCAGCCATCCGCGGCTCGCTCGCACGCCAGACGGCTCCCTTCGAATCCGCCGTTTTCGCTGTCGTAGTAGGACCCTTTCCAATCAGCCGCCGCGGGTCCAGCAACCACAACGAGCACGGTAACCACCGCCGCTGCCACACCAGCAATCACTCCGAGTGTCTTCTTCACACCGACACCTTATGCGGCACCCATCGACACCCATCGACACGCGTGTTCTCACTGCTGGAACACCCCCAGCAATCCCGAAGCCGGGCGGGCAGCGTCACGGCCACTGGCCAGGGCAGTCGGTGTCAGGCGTGAAACCGTGTACGCGCACTCGCGGGCAGAGGCCGCCACGGCCTGGCCGCCTGCGAGAACGGTTGGATCCTGAAAGCGGGTGAGGACATCGGAGGCGACGGCTGATCTCTGGAGGTATCGCGTAGTGGCGCGGATGCGTTTCGACGCTCCTGGGTAAATGCTGTACGAAGACCTCCCGAGCGGGCGTTTCGCTTGATCGACCGCCAGCCGACCCGGGGAGCGCCGCTCGCTCGAACACCAGGTTGGGTAGCCGCATACATAGATAGATGTATGCCGATGTGAATTGCCGATGCGGGGCAGATACCTATCCGATGAAGATGGTTAACGTGCAGCAAGCACACTGCGGTGGCAACACCGTCATCTGATGTCCGGCCGTTTACCTGCGCGTTTTTTCTAGTGCGGGCGAGGCCGTGGAGAGCAAAACTCTATCCGGCTGGGCACAGACGGGTGTCTGTGGCGGCCGACCGATCCGGAACTGGTTCCTACGATGACTGCACTACTACCTCTCGCCTACGGGTACTTGCGCGATGACTTGATCACCGATCGCGACCGCGATGCGGGTGAGGACACTTTGCGGGCCGCGGCTACATCGCTGGGCTTCGAACTGGCCACGATGTTTTACGAACCGCCACCACAGGGCGGGCTGCTCCCACCGGCATTCGTCGATCTGATCCAGGAATGCCGCCGCGCCGCGGCGCACGCGGTGATCACCTTGCCCGGGCACCTGTCGAACATGTCGATGGCCCGGATGGTCCTGCAGGAGGTCTTGCACGTACGCGCCGAGGCCGTCATCCACGAAATCGGGGACTGACCGGGGGCGCGGACTTTTTGGCACGAAACAACCGCCTGGAAGCCGTGAGGGTATGTCCAGGGCCGTTGCTGGTCACCCGATGGGGGCTGTCGGTCAACCCCGGGCGAGGTCTCCGATGCTACCGAAACGCGGCACAACGCAGCGAGCGGCGACCACGTTCGCGGGGTCCGCGGGGCAGCGGCGTCCTGCTCGATACTGCGCATCCGGAAGATCAGGTCCGCGACCTGAAACCACCGACTTGACATCGACTCCACTCGCCGAACCGGCGGCCGAACCGGGCGGCGTTGGGGCTAGCGCTGGATCTTGGTCATGAAATGCGTCAGCGCGGTGTGCACCGCCGCTGCGTCCTGCTGGTCGAGCGAGTTCCGTAGGTCGCGGTCCAGTTCGTTGACGATCGCGACACTGCGGCCGAGTAGCTCACGCCCGTGGTCGGTCAGTTCCAGGGTGTGCACGCGACGGTCGGCGGCGTCCTGGATGCGGACGAGCGCATTCATGGCGGCCAGGCGATCCGCGAGAGTCACCACGAGGCTCGGCGCGACCCCGAGCGCGTCCGCTACCTCGCGTTGCGATCTTGCCTGACCGGCATCAACGACGGCCAGCACGCCGACTTGCTTGTGCGTCAATCCGAGAGCTTCGATCCGGGCGCCGAACGTCTGGGTTATCCGCGTGCCG
The DNA here is from genome assembly GCF_053601535.1 of Nocardia sp. NPDC004718. Classification (NCBI taxonomy): domain Bacteria; kingdom Bacillati; phylum Actinomycetota; class Actinomycetes; order Mycobacteriales; family Nocardiaceae; genus Nocardia; species Nocardia sp. NPDC004718. The sequence continues at coordinate 131,896 of NZ_JBSGCA010000018.1, read as the reverse complement.
ACCAGTCCGAGCCGAAAACTCAGCGAGTCGAGTAGATCTTCACCGTTGACACGATTCACGGAGAAGATACTATCGTGAGCAAATGATTCAGACCTGAATGATTATCAAGTGAACGGTAGGTTTCGGGATGTCGAACTGGCTCGCTGCGCTTAACGCGGCTGTCGCAGTGGTCACCGTAGGGTTCGCGGTGACGGGCATTGCCGCGCCCACAGCGTTGGCGCGATCGGCTGCGGTGGCCTCGACGCGGTACTACGCCGCCATGTATGCGGCACGGGCTGTTCCGGTCGGGGGCGCGGTCGTGGTCGGGGTATTTCTGTCGATTTCGAACGGCGCCTGGATCGCCCTTCTCGCCGTCGCGGGGGCGTGTCAAGTCGGGGATGCGGTGATAGGTCTTTGGCAGCGGAATCTTGGGCAGGTGGCGGGGTCGGTGCTCGTCGGCGCGACTCATCTCGCGTCGATGGCCCATTTGTTGACCACCAGGTGATCCAGCTGAGGTCCCTGGTCGGAATGCACGGTCAGTTGCAGTGTCGGGGACATGCGGCCGGTTCTAGTCAACGTCGCAACACAGACTGATTCTCGGAGGCTAGCAGGGCGATGAAAAGTTCTGCCGGGCAACGGTCTTGGAGGATTCTCCGGGGGCGGTGGTTGAGTTCGTCCTCGACGGCCAGCAGATGCTCGGGTGGATGGATTTTGAGGTTGGTTCCCTTTGCTCGGCGGTGGCAGGGTCGAAGCCCAGGGATTCGACACGGGCGATGATGCGGTCGACGGTGGAGCGCGCCCACGGCGTCGAGGTGATTGCGCTCATCTCGGTGGCGATCCGGTTGGCATTGAACCCTTGGGCGGCCAACTGCAGAATGGCCACGATCTGCGGGGCAGGCTTCTGCACGAGTTTGCGCAACACCAACTGCTCGGCGATCTCACCGCACGAGCTGACCGTCACCGTCGTCATGATGCCCCCCTCAGCGCTTGGTGTTGGTGCAGCAGACGGCTGAGATGTCGACTGCTCATCGAATCCGGTGGAGATGGCGACAGCGGTTGCCGCGTTGCGGTCTGGCGGTGCGAAACCCGCCGATTCAGGTCCAGCGGCCACGACCGTGGTCGCCGACGCGGGGTCTGCCGGTCGCGCCGCCACCGGCGCCCGTGCTGGCCGGACAGAAGATACGGCGCGGTCCGCAGAGCCGACACCGCTGTCATCCGATGCAGAAGACCCGTGCGCGGGCGTTTCGGTGCGGCGGGCGGCGAGCGTGGCGATCATTTCGGCGTTGCGGGCGGTGAGCCAGGCGTGCAACCACATCAACACCACCACCATGATCGGGGCGACGGAGTACTCCGCGGCGCGGCCGAGATCACCGGCAGCCAGGTGCGGGCCACTATTGAGCCCGACCGTGGACGTCAAGAGCACGGCCTCGAACAACAGGATCTTGGTGCGTTGCACCGTGATCCCCAGGCGGGCGGCGGTGGCGGCCTGGGCCATGATCTCGAGGATCGGCACCGAGATCATCGCCTCGATACCGAAACTCAGCGCCCACAGCAGCCACCAGCTCACCTCCCCGCTCGCGCCATCGGGGGTTAGGTTGCGGCCGACGTTGACCGCCGACCACAGCAACCCGATGGCCATGACCGCCCGCAGCCGCCACGACGAGCGGGTCGCACGGCGGTGCAGCATCCCCTCCAAGGCATCGGGATTGGTTTCGCGGCGCCGCTGTACGCGAACGCGCCGGTGCCAGCGTTGTTCGGCGGCGTCCTCACGCTCGATCGCCGCCGAGGTGCGGCGGTCACGCTCTGCGTCGGCCAACTCGGCACGGAACGCGCGTTTGCGTTGGCGGCGCTGCTTGGCGCGCATCCACACGCGCAGGGCCCGCTCGGCGGCGATCTCCCGTTCACTGTGCACGTCATACAGCGCGCTGTGCCCCTGCCAGGGCAACTGCTCCTCAGCCAGCGCGACACGCCGTGCCAGATCCGTCGGCATCACTCGGCCGCCACGACGAGACCACCATCGCCCCGACTCGACCACGAATTCCTCCGGCCGATCGCGCGAGTTGTTCGAGACTGCCTCGACGGAATCAAGACTGGTGGTCATCGTGCGCCCTCCAGAGCAGGAATGTTCGCCGAACCGCTCCGAGCCCGACCCGAGCTGGGCGGTGTTGTGGCCAACGGGCGGGGTTCGCCGGTGAGGTGAGCGATGGCGGCGGCGACTTCATTGATCGTGGCGGTGGTGTAGATGCCGGTGGTCCCGCTGCCGTTATGACTGTGGCGGGCGAACTCGCTCGCTACGGCCGGGCCGTAGTGGCGTTCGACCCACGTCGTGGTGGTGTGGCGCAGCCAGTGGATGGAGATGCCATGGGTGTGTACCCAGGGCAGGTGCTGGCCGAGGCGTTCGAACAGGCCGTTGTAGCGGCGGCGGGTGATCGGTTTCCCGTTTCGAGCGCGCAGCAACTGCTCGTTCGGTGCCGCGCCGCGCTGTTCGGCGTGGCGGCACAACGCGCGCATCAAGGTGGGGGAGACCGGCTGCCACAACTGAGTGCCGCCCTTCTCCCGCAGCAGGATCAGCGACTGCACCGGATCCAAGTCCTGCGGCCGCAACGCCAGCGCCCCGCCGCGACGGCATCCGGTCTCGGTGTGCAGCCGCAGCAACAACGTATCCAGCTCGGGGTCGTTGCCCGTGGTCGCCGCGACATGCACGATCTGTGCGAGCAGATCACTCTGCAGCGCACGACGATTCGAGCGCGTGCGCTTGGGCTTGGTCAACCGGACTGCAGGATTGTCGCGCGGGTCGATCACCCGGTTGTCCTCGGCGTGCTTGTACAGCCGCCGCAACACGTCGATGACATTGCGGACCACGTCACGACCCCCGCGGTCGCTGCGGCGGATCACCCGCTGCGCACGGATCGCCTCGCACAACCCCTGCAGATCCGCGGTCGTCGGCTCATCAAGGCGCCGTGCGCCCCATCCGGGCTGGGCGAGGATCTTGTTCCAATACGTCTCGTAGTGGTCGCGGGTCGACCCTTCCGGCATGGATGCCAGCACCTGCGGGATGTACTCGGTGAAAGTCGGCACCGTACGAGCAGATCCGGTCCACACCGATAGATCGGCCAGGGTAAGCCCGAACCGCTCCATCATCATCTGCACGGTGGCGACGTCGGCGTCGGTGCGCGCGCTCATGCGTCGGCTCCCTCGGCGAAGCGATGCGCAAGGATCTCATCGAGCACATGCGCCGGGTACACCACTAGCAGAGCGTGCTCGGGGTCGGCGGCCAGCAGGACCCGGTCGTGGACTCGGATACCCGCGCCGCGACGGATCGCCGCCGGCAGGGGCAGGTGCCCATGTTTGGTGACGCCGCGGCGGCCGTAGCCGGGGCGGGTGATCACGATCAACCCACCCGCGATCCGCCACGACAACTGGTCACCAGGGCGCCAGTTCAGCGCCGTGAGAACGGTCTTGTCGACCACATGGCCGTTGGAATCGACGGGACGAATGCTGTGCACCGCCGTCCGCCGCGGCGGTTGCTCGACATTGCCCAGCGGCAGCCCCGGCACGCCGGGCACGGTGTCGAGGCCACTGCTGGCCGTTGCCGCAGCGAAGGAGGGAACGACCGGAATCAGTGTGTCATCGGTCACACTTCTCACCCCCCGAGGGGGTAAAACCGCAGGTCGCGCCGGGAATCCGGAAGAGGGTGTCCAGGCTGCGCCCGGACCCGATTTCTGAGGCATATTTGCCACGTTTTTGTGTCCGGAGGGGGACTTGAACCCCCACGCCCGATAAAGGGCACTAGCACCTCAAGCTAGCGCGTCTGCCATTCCGCCACCCGGACCGGTGTGCCCAGCAAGATTATCGGATCATCTCCGTGTGGACCAAATCGCGGCTTGACCTGCTGATTCTTGAGCGCTTGCGGGCGACGGTGTGGGGGCCGCACCGGTGGAAGGAGTGCGGCCCACACGACGGATCAGAGAAGTTCTTCGAAAGTGCGTTCGAAGCCGAAGGCTCCTCGGCCGTCGGCTACCTGGCGGTCGAGGAGGGTTTTCAAGGGGGCGACGAAGTCGGGGGTGACGTGGGCGTCGCGGCTGGCGCGGTTGATCGCGTCGAGTGCGGCTTTGTGGAAGGCGATGGACTGGATGGGGTCGGTGTAGGTGGCGGTGTCGATGACGGCGCCTTGGTGGGGCAAGGATTGGGTCATCGCGTTGAGCCATGCGGCGGCGCGTCGTCCGAATTCGGCGGCGGGGACGCCGACTGACCGCATCATGGCCGCGCCGTGCAGGAAGCCGCCGAACATGGCGTACATGGCCGCCAGCAGGGCGAAGTCGTAGGTCGAAGCGAGGCCCGCGTCCTCGCCCAAGTATTCTGCGGCAGCGAGTAATTCGAGGGACTCGCGGTGTGCGTCGAAGACCTTCTGTGAGCCGCTGTAGAGGATGGACGCGCCCGGCTGTCCGATCATGGGTGGTACCGCCATGATGCCGCCGTCGAGGTAGTCGCAGTCGTGGCGGGCCGCCCAGGCGGCGAGTTCGCGGGCCTCGTTGGGGGCGGTGCTGATGAGGTTGATCAGTTGCCGTCCGGCCAGTCGGTGGGCTACCGGGTCGAGGGTGGCGTGCACCGAAGCGTGGTCGAGCAGTACGGCGATGATCGGGCCGTCGGTGTCGATCGCCTCGGCGATGGTGGCAACGCTCGTGGCTCCGGCGGCGCGGAGGTCGGCGTCCTTGCCGGGGGTGCGGTTCCACACGGTGGTCGGCACCCCCGCCTTCAGGAAGGTCGCGGCGAGCGCCTGTCCCATCGCGCCGAGTCCCAGGATGGTCACCGGGGTCTTTATGGTCTCCGCCATTGCGGGTTCAGCTCCTTTGGGATCGGGAAGTTCCTGGTCAGCGCGCTGAAGTCAAGAGTGCTCGACAACCGGCTTGCGGGCAAGTACCTACTATTTTGTGGGGTACTTACCGATTGGTTTGTGAACAGTTCGAGGGGTGGACGATGGGCTCGAAGCGGTCGGGGCCGTACTTCTGCGGGATCGATGCGGCGATGGATGTCGTCGGCGGCAAGTGGAAGGCGCTGATTCTCTGGGAGCTGGACAACCACCGGGTTCGGCGCTTCGGCGAGCTCCGCAAGGGGCTGCCCGGCGTCTCGGAGAAGATGCTCATCCAACAGCTGCGGGAGCTGGAGGAGGACGGCATCGTCGGCAGGACCGTCTATCGGGAAGTGCCGCCGCGGGTGGAGTACCGGTTGACCGACGTCGGGATCGCGCTCAACGTCGCGCTGGAGCCGCTGGGTGCGTGGGGGCGGGAGCGGATCGATCGGATCGGCGCGCGGCGGGTGCATGAGTAGCTCGGAAGTGAATCCTTCAAAAGTGAATGTTTCACTTGGGCAACATGGTTCAGCGGAAGATCAAGCTACTAGTTGGTAACTTGAGTTAATTTTGTGCACATAGAAGATAATTGACGCGTAACCGGGCGCGTCGTATGTTCCACATCACAACTTTTGCAAGATGTGGGTGGCTTCGCAGATGTCGGATGATGGGTACGACCTACGGGTCTTGCTGACGCGGGCGCTCCGCCGGATTCAGGAGTTGGAGGCGCGGCCGCAGCGCGAGCCGATCGCCATCGTGGGAATCGGCTGTAGCTTTCCCGGCGGCGCGGAATCGCCGCAGCAGTACTGGGAACTGCTGTCCTCGGGCCGCGACGCGATCGTCGAGGCGCCGGAGAACCGTTGGGTGGTAACGGATTCGGCGCCTCGACGGGCGCGGCGGCGAGCCGGGCTGCTCGCCGGTCCGATCGATGCGATGGACGCGGAGTTCTTCGGGATCGCACCGCGCGAGGCGGCGTCGATGGATCCGCAACAGCGGCTGGCGCTCGAAGTTGCTTGGGCGGCAATGGAAGACGCCGCTCTGGTGGCGGGCAGTCCGGCGGCTGCCCGCACGGGGGTGTTCCTCGGTGTCAGCTGGCAGGAATACCAGCGCACGATCACCCCGGACTGGGTGAGTTCGGTTGACGCGCACACGCTCACCGGGACGATGTCGAGCATCGTGGCCGGGCGGGTGTCCTACGTGCTCGGCTTGCGCGGTCCCGCGGTGGCGATCGACACCGCATGTTCGTCGTCGCTGGTGGCGGTGCATCAGGCGTGCCGCAGTCTGCGTACGGGGGAGTGCGACGTCGCGTTGGCGGGCGGCGTGAATCTGCTGCAATCCGAGCTGACTTCGGAGGCGCTGGCCCGTATGGGCGCGCTCTCTCCTGATGGGCGCTGTCGTCCCTTCGACGCGCGCGCGAACGGGTATGTGCGCGGCGAGGGCGCGGGTGTTGTTGTGCTGAAGACGCTTTCACGGGCGCTCGCCGATGGTGATGAGATCAGGGCGCTCGTCCGAGGCTCGAGCGTGAACCACGACGGTCGTTCCATGGGGCTGACCGCACCGAATCCGACGGCACAACGCGAGTTGCTGCTCGACGCGTTGACCGACGCCGGATGCGCCCCCGATCGGATCGGCTACGTCGAGACGCACGGCACGGGCACACCGCTGGGCGATCCGATCGAGATCGAGGCGTTGTCACAGGTTCTCGGCGCGCCACGTGTGGATGGGTCGGTGTGCCTGCTGGGTTCGGTGAAGTCGCGGATCGGGCACCTCGAGGCGGCCGCAGGCATCGCCGGGCTGATCAAGGTGGTGCTGCAGCTGCAGCACGAACGAATTCCGCGTCAGCACGATTTCGCCACCATGAACCCGAAGATCAGGCTGGACGGCACGGCGCTGGCGGTACCGACCGACGACGTCGCCTGGCCGCGGACGCAGCAGCCGCGATCGGCAGGGGTGAGTTCGTTCGGATTCGCGGGCACCAACGCACATGTGGTGCTGGAGCAGGCACCCGAGCCCCTGGCGCGTGCCGATCCGAAAGAGTCTGCACTGTTGGTCATTTCGGCGCGCTCCCGGTCGGCCCTCGATGCGCTGGCCCAACGCTATGCGGAGCAGTTGGACCGGCAGGAGATGCCGCTGGCCGACGTCGCCGCCACCGCGGCGCTGGGACGCACGCATTTCGCGTACCGGCGAGCGGTCGTGGCCAGGACAGCCGAGGAAGCGGCGCGCGAACTCGCGGCACCGTCAGATCGGTCCATCGATCCGGATCCGGGCAAGCCGCGGGTCGCGATGCTGTTCACCGGGCAGGGTGCGCAGTACGCCGGGATGGGCGCGGCGCTCGACCGCAGGTACCCGGCTTTCCGCACGGCGCTCGACCGGTGCGACGAGTTGTTGGGACCGCTTCGCGGCGGGCTGCGCCTGCGGTCGGTGCTGTTCGAGGCGGACGACGATGTGCTGGCCCGTACCGAGTACGCGCAACCGGCCTTGTTCGCGCTCGAATGGGCCTGCGCCGAGCTGTGGTCGGCGTTCGGCGTCCGCCCCGACGTGGTGTTGGGACACAGCCTCGGTGAACTGGTCGCGGCGACCGTCGCGGGCGTATTCGACCTCGCCACCGGCTTGCGGCTGGCCGCCGAACGGGGCCGGTTGATGCAGGCCGTGACGCAGCATGGGGCGATGGCGGCGGTCTTCGCCGCGCCCGCGGAGTTCGAAACACTGTTGGACGAGCTCTCGGCGAGTGTGTCGATTGCGGCGGTCAACAGCCCCGGGCAATTCGTCGTGTCGGGATCGGTGGACGGCGTGCAGCGGGTTGTGCGGGCTGCCGAGGAACGGTCGATCCGTGCCGTGCGGCTGCCCGGGACGGCGGCTTTCCACTCGCCCCTGCTGGATCCGATGCTCGACGACTTCGAAGCCAGGGTCGCCGAACTGGTTCCCGCCCCCCGAGCGACGGCGATTCCGCTGGTGTCGAACGTGACCGGCACGCCGATCGAGGGCCTCATGGATGCGGCGTACTGGCGCGCGCACGCCCGTGGCACCGTCCGTTTCGCCGAGGGTGTGCGCTCGACCGCCGAGTCGGGCGTGGATGTCTACCTCGAGGTGGGACCGCATCCGGTGCTGTCGGAATTCGGGCGGCACACCGACCCCGACGCTGTGTGGGTACCGAGCATGCGCCGGACGTCCACCGATGACGAGGTGCTGCTGAACGGACTCGGCGAGCTGTATCGCCTGGGCGCTGAAATCGACTGGAGCGCAGTGGTTCCGGTGGACGCGCGCAGGCGCAACGGCCTGCCCACCTACCCCTTCGAACGAGAGCGGGTCTTTGTGCCGATCGAGAGCCCGTCGCCGAGCACCGGATATCTCGCCGAGCATCGGTTCCGCGACCGCGCGGTGGTGCCCGCGGCGGAGCTCGCGTTGCGCGCGTTGCGTGCCGCCGGAGGGGCGAGCCACGAACTGGTCGACTTCATCGCGGCGCGACGGGTGCCGCTGGAGGAGTTGTCCGAGCCGCTGGTCTCCGATGTGGGCGACCGCGCCGAGGTGCGGTTCCACGTCGACGAGGGCGCGGTCACCGCGGTGTCCGCGAAGGTTCGAGCCGCCACGAATCGACCCCGCGATTCCGACGAACTGTCCGCGGCGCGGCTCGCGCTGTCCACCGAAGAGAATGTCGCGGCTTTCTACCGGCGTTGCGCGGACGCGGGATTGACCTTCGGTCCGCGATTCCGCTGGATTACGCGGTTGCGGTCCGGAGAGGGCCGCATGCTCGCCGAACTGAGGCGCCCGGCGGAACTCGCCGACGAACCCGACGCCTGGCTGCCCTGTCTGCTGGACGCCGCGATCCAGACCGGTCTGGCGTTGGTGTCCGCAGGCGGCGACGCGGCGCGACTGCCGGTGGGTATCGGCCGTCTGCGGCTTTCCGGCCAGGATGCGGGGGCAATGGCGTGGGCGCTGGCCGAGCGCACCGGCCGCACGGTTCGTCTCACGATTTTCGATACCGCCGGCGCGGTGGTCTGCGATATCGAAGACGTATGGTTCGCCGAGTCCGGCACTGCCGGGCAGCCGCAGGATCGGGATCGCATGTCCGGCTTCACCCACCGTCCGACCTGGGAGCGCGTCGTGGGGTCCCCGAGCGGAGGGGCGACCGCCGCCGCGTTGGTGGTCGGCGTCGGGCAGCAGGCGGACCGGCTCGCCGCCGCGCTGCGCGCCGCGGGTACCGATGCGGTGGCCGTGGAGCGTACGACCGATCCTGGCGTCTGGCCCGGCGACGACCGTGCGGTGATCTATCTCGCCGATGTCGACGCGGACGACAGCGCCGAATCGGCACGGGTGGAAACGCGATTCGCGCTCGCGGTGGTGCAACGGATGGCTCGGATGGTTTCCGACGCACCGTTGTACCTGGTGACGAGGGGGGCGACCGGAGCGCTCGCCGGGGAACCTGTGCGTCCGGCCGCCGCGACCCTGTGGGGACTGGGCGCGGTGGCGCGCACCGAACTGCCCGAGTTGCGTTGCCGCTTGATCGACCTGCCCGCGGACGCGCGCTGCGACGACCACCGCTTGGTGGACGAAATTCGGTCCGGCGCCATGGATTCCGCGATCGCGCTGCGCGGGCGTCACCGTTACACGACGCGGATGCAGCCCTCTGACGAACCGGGCGGGGCACCCGAGGTGAAGCGCGGCGGTGCGTATCTGATCACCGGCGGACGCGGCGCGCTGGGGTTGACGGCCGCGCGGACGCTGGCCGAGGCCGGTGCGGGCACGATCGTGCTGGCCGGGCGCAGCGGCCCCACCTCGCGAGACGAGCGGAAGATGGCGCGGGTCGCGGCTTTGGGGGCGCGAGTCGAGACCGCGGTGGTCGATGTCGAAGACCGGGATGCGTTGTCCCGCCTGATCAGCCGCTTCGGTGTGGAGTTGCCGAGGCTGGCCGGGGTCGTGCACTGTGCGGGGGTTCTGGACGACGCCCTGTTGTTCGAGCAGACCGCCGGGCACATCGACCGGGTGTTCGCGGGAAAGGTCGCGGGCGCGTGGCACCTGCACGAGTTGACCGAGGGACAGCCGATCGATCTGTTCGTGCTGTTCTCCTCGGTCAGCGCCGTGGTGGGCACCGCGGGGCAGGGCAATTACGCCGCGGCGAACGCGTATCTCGATGCTCTCGCCCGCCTGCGGCTGGCTCGAGGGCTGCCTGCCCTGAGCATCGCGTGGGGGCCGTGGGCGGGCACCGGCATGGCCGAAGGGCTGAGCGACGCCGCCCGCCGCGCGTGGGCACGTCACGGTGTCGGCGAGCTGGCCGCCGAAGACGGTGTCCGAGCGCTGCGCTCGCTGCTGTCGGCGGAGGGAGTCGTCTCGGTCTTTCCCGCCGTCACAGAGGTTTCGGCGGAGCCGGAACCGATCGCCGCGGTCGAGGCCCAGGATTCGCGCGATCCGGCGGAACTGCGGGAACTGGTGCGCATCCACGCCATGACGGCGCTCGGCCGCACGACAGCCGTTTCCGACCGCACGCCGCTGCGAGAACTCGGGCTCGATTCGATGATGGCGGTCGAGCTGCGCAACGCGCTCTCCGCGGATCTGGGGATGCGACTTCCGGCGACGTTGCTGTTCGATCATCCGACGGTCGCCGCGGTGTCGGAGGAGATCGCCCGGCTCGGCGTCACGTCCACCCCCGGCCACACGGCAGGGCAGCAGGCCGAACAACGACCGACCACGCGCATCTCCGAGCAGCTCACACACTCGGTGTACCCAACGGAACTTCCGGTTACACCTAGTACACCGAACGTGTCTCACCTCACATCCCGGGAATCCGTCACTGCCCCGGATGATTACGCCGATGCGATCGCGATCGTCGGCATCGGCTGCCGTTATCCCGGCGGCGTGCGCGGACCCGCCGATCTGTGGCGCCTGCTGACCACCGAAACCGACGCGGTGACCGAGGTACCCGCGCACCGCTGGGACGTGGACGCCGTCTTCGATCCGGACCCGGATGCCGACGGCAAGACCTACACCCGCTGGGGCGGTTTCGTCGATGGTGTCGAGGATTTCGATGCCGGATTCTTCGACATCTCCGTCGGTGAGGCGCGGATGCTGGATCCGCAGCAGCGGTTGCTGCTCGAAACGGCGTGGGAGGCGCTCGAACACGCCGGTTATCCGGCGAGCCGCCTGGAGGGCAGCCGGACCGGCGTCTTCGTCGGTGTGATGTCCAACGACTATGCCGAACGGATGGCGCGGGCCGACCTCGCGCCCGATGCCTGGTTCGGCACCGGAAACCTCTCCAGCGTCGCCTCCGGCCGGCTGTCGTATTTCCTCGGCGCGCAGGGGCCGAGCCTCACCATCGATACCGCGTGCTCCTCGTCGCTGGTGACCGTCCACACGGCGGTGCGCAGTCTGCGCAGCGGCGAATGTGATCTGGCGCTGGCGGGCGGCGCCACCGTGGTGCTGACGCCTTCGCTCGATATCTATTTCGCGCGGGCGCGCGGCCTGGCCGCCGATGGCCGGTGCAAAAGCTTCGACGCGCGCGCCGACGGCGTGGTCTGGAGTGACGGCGCGGGAATGCTCGTGCTCAAGCGGCTGGCGGACGCGCGGCGGGACGGCGATCGGGTGCTGGGGCTGGTGCGCGGCTCCGCGGTCAATTCCGATGGCCGCAGCCAGGGATTGAGCGCGCCCAACGGTCCGGCGCAGGAACGGGTCATCCGCGCGGCGCTGGCGGACGCGGCCGTCGAGGCGGGGGACATCGATTACGTCGAGACGCACGGCACCGGCACGGCACTCGGTGATCCGATCGAAGTGAATGCCCTGGCCGCAGCACTAGGGGAGGGTCGCACCGAAACCGCGCCGCTGTGGATCGGGTCGGTGAAGTCGAATCTCGGGCACACCCAGGCGGCGGCGGGCATCGCGAACATCATCAAGGTGATCGAGTCGATGCGGCACCAGCGTATTCCCGCCTCGCTGCATTTCCGTTCGGGCAATCCGCATATCGACTGGGATTCGGTCGCTATCCGGGTGGTCGCCGAGGAGCGGCCGTGGCGGCGTTCGCGGCGGCCGCGGCGGGCGGGGGTGAGCGCCTTCGGGATCAGCGGGACGAACGCGCACGTGGTGATCGAAGAACCGCCGCAGTTCGCGGCGGCCGATGCCCCCGACGAGGCCGGGCCTCATTTGCTGGTCCTGTCGGCGAAAAGCGCCGATGCCCTGCGCGAGCTGGCGGCTCGCTACGTGGATCTCCTCGTCGCCCACCCCGAGATCGCATTGGTGGATCTGTGTGCGCGCGCCGCGCTGGGCCGAACACACTTCGGTGAGCGCGTGGCGATCGGTTTCGACACTGCCGCGCAGCTTCGTGCCGCGCTCGAGAACGTCGCCTCCGGGGTCACCGTGAGCGGGTCGGTCGCCGAGGTGTCGGGCGGGTCGCTCGAACTGGCTCGACGGTATGTCGATGGCGCCGAGATCGATTGGGGTGCCGTCTATTCCGGTCACCATTGGCGACATGTCGATGTCCCGACCTACCCGTTCCAGCGCAAACGGCATTGGCTCGAGCTGACGCCGCGCCGGGACGACTCGAGTTCGTCACGCACCCTGCGGCTCACCCCGGAGATGTTCGCAGGGCATCGGCTGCGTGGTCGGCCCACAGTGCCCGCGGCGTGGCTGAGCGCTCAGCTGAACGAAATCGCCACTCGACTACCCGGGGCCTGGGAAGTCGCGAAGCTGCGGCTGATCACGCCGCTGGAGGTCACCGCCGAAGCGGTGCTGCGCGTCGTGGTCCAGCCCGGCCCGGACGGCCACGATGTGCGCTTTCTCGGCTCCGACGACGCCCGAGCCGGTTATGCGCAAGCGAAACTTACTGCGGCGCAGTCTGATCCGGCGGACCCGTATGAGGCCGGATCCGCTGTTTCCGATGCGCGCATCTGGCCCACTTACTACGACACTCTCGCCCGGCTGGGCCTGGACCTGGGCCCCGACTACCGCTGCGCCGTGGACTTCCGGCGGATCAGCGAAACCGAGGCCGAGACGGTGTTCCGGTTGCCCGGTGACGGCACGGCGCTCGATCCGATCCTGCTCGATGCCTGTCTGCACAGCATCGTGGTGACAGCTACCGGCGGCCAGGAGTTGTTCTTGCCGTCGGAGATCGATCGTGTCCGATTCTTCGGCAACCCGACGGCCAGGGATGCGACCGTGCGGTGCCGGGTACGGGTGACCGAACGAGGGAGGCGGATCATCGTCGGTGACGCCACCCTGTACTCGGAGTCCGGGCGACCGCTCGCCAGCGTTCAGGGTGTGAGCCTCCTGGCCGAGAAGTTCGATACCTTGCCGAAATCGGCTGCTGCGGAGTCGGACTCGACAAGACTCGCCCGTCTGCTGCATCACGTGGAATGGGTTCCCGTCGAGGGCGGCGTGCGCCAGGAACCCGCGGGTCGCTGGCTGATCTTCGGTGACGGAGCGGTCGGGGACGCCGTCGCCGCCGGATTGAGCGCGCGGGGCGCTGAGATCGTGGCCGTTCGTCCCGAGGACGGGCCCGCAGCGTCTTCCGAGGCCGCGAATTCGTTTCAGGGCATCGTCTTCGCGTGGACGGCGGCTCCCGCCCGGGTTCGCATCGAAGCCGCCCTGCGGTTGACGCGCGCTCTGGACTCGGCAGTGCACCGGACCGCCGCGCTCTGGTTGCTGACCGTGAACGCCCAGCGCGTCGACCCGGCAGACCGGCCGGACCCCGATCAAGCTCTGCTGTGGGGTTTCGGACGCACGCTGGCCACCGAGCACCCCGAGTTCGGATGCCGATTGCTGGACCTGCCCGCGGAAACCGTCGTGGACAGCGCCTCGATCGTCGATGGTTTGCTCGGCGGCCGCGCCGCAGGCGAATTCGCCCTCCGCGACGGCCGTTGGCTGACCGCGCGCGTCACTGAAGGCCTCGCGTCCACCGACTACCGGTTGGTCGCGCACCGTTCCGGCGAGTTCGAACGGATGCGGTTGGAGCCCGGTACCCGACGCGCACCGGCAGCCGGGGAAGTCGAGATCGTCGTCGCCGCCACCGGCCTCAACGCCCACGACCTCTGGGTGGCCTCGGGCATCCATCCGGATGGGGCGGGACCGCTGGGTTCCGAGTGCGCGGGCCGGATCACCGCGATCGGTGCCGGGGTAGCGCAATTCGCGGTCGGTGACCGCGTCGTCGCCTTGGCAGCCGACAGTTTCGCCCGCCACGTGACGGTGGACCAGGCCATGGTGGCCCGGCTGCCGGACGACCTGCCCTTCCCCGACGGCGCGACTGTGCCGTATGCCTTCACCACCGCCTGGCACGCGCTGTTCGACCTCGGCGGTCTGCGCGCCGGGGACCGGGTGCTCGTCCACGGCCCCGCCGACGGCATCGGCATGGCCGCGGTCCAGCTCGCCGCGCACGCCGGAGCGCAGGTGTGCGCGACCGCCGCCCTGTGTCGCTGGGCGCGGAACGCGGGTCTGCCGGTCACACAGATCCATACCTGGCGCAGCCACGAGTTGGGTGAACGGGTTCGGGCGGCGACCGCCGGGCACGGACTGGACGTCGTCGTGCACACCGCGGGGGACGGCTTCCCCGCACACGCATCCGAAATACTGCGTGCGGGAGGTCGATTCGTCGAGATCGTCGACCCGGTGCAGACCGGAACGGTGCATCGGCATACGGATGTCGACCACCGGACCTTCGATCCGGCCACTATCGACCCGCGGCGACTGGGCGCTGCCTTGCGCAGTGTGCTGGCGCTGTTCGAGCAGCGCGCCTTGACCACGCTGCCGCACGCGGCCTACGGAATCGATCGTGCCGCCGAGGCGTTCCGCGCCATGTCGCAACGAGATCATCCCGGTCGCGTCGTCCTGCTCGGCAAAGACGTCCCGGTCGCCGCGCGCGGCGACCGGTTGCCCGACGGCACCTATCTTGTGACGGGAGGGTTCGGCGGCCTCGGCGCCGCGGCCGCGCACTGGCTGGCCGACCGTGGAGCACGGCATTTGGTGCTGGTAGGCAGACGCGCGCCGGATCCGGCAGGGGAACGGCTGCTGGAATCGCTGCGCGCCACCGGCGCTCGAGTGACGGCGCGGCAGGCGGATGTCGGCGACCGCGCGGCCGTCGCGGGACTGCTGCACGGCATTTCGGAATCCGGATTCCCGCCACTGCGCGGCGTGGTCCACTGCGCGGGAGTGCTCGACGACGGCGTGATCAGCGAGCAGACCTGGTCGCGGTTCGAGACCGTGCTCGGACCCAAATACCATGCGGCGCGCCACCTCGATGAGCTCACCCGCGATCAACCGATCGAACTCTTCATCACCTACTCCTCCGTTGCGGGTGTACTCGGCACCCCTGGCCAGGCGAATTACGCCGCGGCCAACGCGGCATTGGATGCGCTGGCCTGGCGGCGGCGTGCCGAGGGACTGCCCGCGCTGAGCATCGGGTGGGGACCGTTCGCCGATGTGGGCATGGCCGCCGATCGGCCCGACGTCACAGCACGTCTCGTGCGGCGCGGGCTGCCTCCGCTGTCCGCGGGCGACGCGGCCGCGGCGCTGGAGCACCTCGTCCGGCACGACAGTGCTGCCCCTGGCGTGTTCGAATTCGTGCCCGAGCGGTGGAATGCGCAGCGCGTGTCGCAGATCGCGCCGGCCGTACCGGCGACGATTCCACCGGAGACCACCGGGGCACCGCGAACGCAATCGACGTCCGACGATCTCGCTCCGTGGGAGGCGCTCGTTCAGCGCGTCGCGATGCGGGTACTCGATCGCGCGGGCGAACTCGATCCTGATCTGCCACTGCACGACACAGGCGTCGACTCCCTGACCGGAATGGAACTGCGGGCCGCACTCGCCGTCGAGGTCGGAATGCCGCTGCCTGCCGGGCTCGTCTTCGACTATCCGACCGTGCGTGAGATGGCGCGGTTCCTGCACCGCAAGGGCGCAGCCGCTCCCATCGGAGGCGCAGCCGCTCCGGCCGGAGGCACGAACGTGGCCGCTGCTGACGTGCCCTCGTACGCGGCAGATTTGCCTCTGGCCGGGGCTGACGACTTGTCCCCCGCCGGGGCTGAGGTGCCCCGCGTCGTCGCCGACGTGCCTGTGGTCGCGGCTGACGTGCTCTTGCCTGGGGCTGACGTGTCCGCTGTCGCGGCCGACGTGTCCGCGGCGCCCGCTGACGTGCCCGTCGCGGCTGACGTGCCCTCGGTCGCTGGCGAGGTGAACCCGGTCGCACCCACGCCGCAGTACCCGATCGCGGCTCCACCAGAACAGTCTGCGAGACAGATTGTTTCGACAGGCATCGACTTCGAGAGCGACCGGCCCGGCGACGACCCGATCGTCATCGTCGGCATGAGCTGTCGTTTCCCCGGCGGGGTGCGCACACCGGAGGACTTCTGGGACCTGCTGTGGCACGGACGCGACGCGATCACCGAGGTGCCACCGCAGCGCTGGGACATCGACGCCTACTACGATCCCGACCCGGCGTCCCTGGGCACGATGTACACCCGCTGGGGCGGTTTCGTCGACGACGCCGACGAGTTCGACCCCGCGTTCTTCGGTATCGGCGCGGCGGAGGCACGCGCGATGGACCCGCAGCAACGCCTGCTGCTCGAAACCACGTGGGAGGCGCTGGAGCGCTCCGGCCGTGCACCCGGCGCGCTGGCGGGCAGCCGCACCGGCGTGTTCGTCGGACTGTGCTTCAGCGAGTATCCGGCGACGCCGACCCGAGCCGACCATCCGACCGCGATCGGCGCCTACTCGGTGATCGGTTCGGCGCCGAGCGTCGCGGCCGGGCGCTTGGCCTACGTTCTCGGGCTGCAAGGCCCGGCGATGACGCTGGACACGGCATGCTCCTCGTCGCTGGTGGCGCTGCAAGCAGCCGAAGACGGGCTGCGAGCGGGCCGTTGCGATCTGGCACTGGTGGGCGGGGTGAACCTCCAGCTGGCTCCGGAGACCACCATCGGTTTCTGCCGTCTGGCCTCGCTGTCGCCCGAAGGGCGCTCGCGAGCGTTCGACGCCGACGCCAACGGCTACGTCCGCGCCGACGGCTGCGGCGTGCTGGTGCTGACCCGGCTGTCGCAGGCCCGGCGCAACGGCGATCGGGTGCTGGCGATCGTGCGCGGCGTCGCGGTGAATCACGATGGACGGTCCAACGGTCTCACCGCACCCAACGGCCCGGCCCAGCAGCGCGTCATCACCGACGCGCTGGAACGGGCGGGCCTGCGGCCGGACACGGTGGACTACGTCGAGACACACGGCACCGGCACCCCGCTCGGTGACCCGATCGAGGCCACCGCGCTGGCCGAGGTGTACGGATCGGGCCGCACGCAGCCTCTGCTCATCGGGTCGGTGAAAACCAATATCGGGCACACCGAGGCGGCGGCAGGTGTCGCGGGCGTCATCAAAGCCGTGCTCATGTTGCAGCACCACCGGATCCCGCCCAGCTTGCACTTCCACACTCCGAACCCGCTGATCGACTGGGCCGGGCTGCCGTTGGAAGTGGTGCGCGAGGCGCGGGACTGGCCGCGCACCCGGCACGAACCGGCGATCGGGGTCAGCTCTTTCGGGATGAGCGGCACCAATGCGCACGTCATCCTGGCGCAGGGTGATCCGGTACCCGCACCGCGACCGGAGTCGCCGACCGCGCAGGTGCTCGTCCTGTCCGCACGCGACGAGACCGCCCTCGCCGACAGCGCCCGGCGTTGGGCAGACCGAATCGACTCGGCGCAGGCGACACTCGGCGATCTGGCCTACACCGCCGCGACCGCGCGGACACACTTCGAAGAACGGCTCGCGGTGGTCGCCGGCACCAGCGCCGCCGCGGCGCGAGACCTGCGTGCGCCGATTCCGATCCGTGGTCGGGTGGAGCGAACCGCGCGCACGAAGGTGGCACTGCTGTTCACCGGGCAGGGATCGCAGTACCCGGGCATGGCACGCGAATTGTTCGACTCCGAACCGGTCTTCCGTGACGCGCTGCGGCACTGTGACGCGGTGCTGGGTCCGATCGCGGACGGTATCGGGCTGATCGAGGCCGTCTACGGCGAGCACGGTCCGGAGCTGTTGCGTCGCACGGTGTTCACCCAACCGGTGTTGTTCGCGGTCGAGTGGGCGCTGTGGGAGCTGTGGCGGGCGTGGGGGATCGCCCCGGCGGCGGTGCTCGGGCACAGCGTCGGGGAATACGTCGCGGCCTGCGCCGCCGGCGCGATGAGCGTGGAGGATGCCCTGCGGCTCGTCGCCGTGCGCGGTCGCCTGATGCAGCGCCTGCCGGACGGAGGCGCGATGGTGGCCGTCGACGCCCCCGCCGAGCAGATCTCGCCGCTTGTCGCACGGTATGCGCCCGCGGTGTCGATCGCGGGATACAACGGACCGGCTCAGGTGGTGGTCGCCGGACCGCGAGCCGCACTCGATCCGCTGCGCGAGCAGTTGTCGGCCGACGGTATACGCTCCGCCGATCTCACCGTCTCGCACGCCTTCCACTCCGCGGCGATGGACCCGATTCTCGACGACCTCGCCGCGGCGGCGTCCCGGGCGAGGATGTCCGATCCCGCGATTCCGCTGATCTCCAACCTCACCGGTGCGGTGCTGCGCCCGGGCGAACTCGACCCGCGGTACTGGGCGCGGCATGCGCGTCAGCCGGTGCGGTTCGCACAGGGCTTGCGGGCGCTGGCCGAGCTGGGGATCGACGAGTTCCTCGAAATCGGGCCGCATCCGACCTTGTCCGCGCTCGGCGGGCGCGTGCTGGGTGACTCGGCGCGGTTCGTCGCGTCGCTGCGTCGCGGCCGTGGCGATCGCGAGACGATGATGACGGCGCTGGGACGCCTGTATGTCGGGGGCGTGACGGTGGACTGGGAGCAGGTGCACCATCCGCACGATCGTCGGCGCGTGCTCGCCCCGACGTATCCTTTCCAGCGGCAACGCTATTGGGTCGAGTCCCGGTCCCGCGCCGCTGTGGCGGCACCGAGCAGCGCCGGCGACGGGTACCCGCCGATCCCCGTGCAGTCCGGCAGCACCCTGCCGGAGTCCGGTACCGCATCGGCGCCCGCCGTGGGCTATTCGTCGCGTCCGGTCGGCGCGGGGCACTCGTTGGTTTCGAGGCATCCACATGCCGAGCTATCGGATCGCGGCGTCACGATCCAGCCGGCTCGCGGCGACCAGACGGTCCCCGGACCGGGCGTCGCTGCCGAGCTGAACCCTCTGACGCACCTCCGGGCCGTGCCTGCGCCGGTCGACGTGAGTGCCGTCCCTGATGCGGGTCTTCGGGCGCGACGAGAGATGGCTGCGGTCCGGCAGGCAGAGCATTCGATATCGAGCAGCACCGCAACGTATTTCGATCTGACGCTCGGGCCGGATTCTCCGCCATATCTGGCCGACCATGTCGTGGATCGGACGGTCGTCGTGCCCGGCGCCTGGTTCGTCGCCACCATCGCCGACATCGCGCGCGGACTCGTCGCCGGTGACGTCGTCGCGATCGATGACCTGGTGATCACCAGGGGACTCGCGCTGACCGGCCCGCAACCGGTACGAATCGGCTTCGACCCGACCGCCGACGGATTCGCGGTGCACGTGCAGACGGAAAGCTCGGGCACACACGCCCGCGCCCATGTCCGCACCGGACCGCACCGGATCCCGGCCGCTGCCTCTCTCGGGGAGATTCTCGGCGCCTGCCCGGAACACCTTGCCGCAGCGGAGTTCTACCGACGACTGACCCGCGCGGGCCTGCCTTACGGACCGGCGTTCCGCCGTGTCGTCGGCCTGCGCCTTGGTCGGCGCGAAGCCTTGGCCACCTTGTCGGATTTCGATACCGATACCAGCCCTGGGGTGGTGCACCCGGTTCTGCTGGACGCGGCGTTCCAAGCCACCTATGCGGCGATGTCGCCGCGTGCCGACGAGCAGACGTGGGTGCCGTTCGCGGTGGACCAAGTACTCGTCTCCGCCGCGGCGGGCACCGTTCGATTCGGCCATGTGCGCGTCCTCGAGCAGACGCCGCAGTTGTGTGTCGCCGATGTTCGACTGCTCGATGAGGAGGGCTCTCCGGTGCTGGTCGCGAACGGATTGCGCGTGATGCCCACGCCGAACTCGGCCGGGCAGTCGTCCGCCCCGGCGTCCCACGATCGGTCGGTCGCGGACACCTACCGTATCGACTGGCGGGAGACCGGCCCGGCGGCGCCGGCCTCCGCGGCCGGGCGCTGGCTCGTCATCGGTGCGCCCGGAGGCTTCGCCGACGATGTCGCGGACGACTTGCGGGCGCGTGGCGGGGAGTGTGTAGTCGCCAGGCCCGGTGACGGGTTCAGGTTCCGCGGGGAAGACGAGTTCGAGATCGACCTCGGCGTGCCCGCGGCCGTGCGGGCGTTGCTCGGGGCGGTGGACGACGGTCGCGCACCGCTGCGCGGGATCGTCTCCGCGGTCGCGCTGTCGGACGAGGACGCGCCCGCACCGGTGGCCGCGGAACGTCTGGTGGTGGGTGCGCTGCATCTCGTGCAGGCCGCGGCGCTGGCCGGAGAACCGGCGGTGTGGCTGCTCACCCGTCACGGTCAGCGAGTGGAGCCTTCCGATCGGGTGGCGCCGCAGCAGTCGGCGCTGTGGGGATTCGCCCGCAGCGCGCAGCTCGAATACCACGAAATGGGCTGCCACGTAGTCGATCTCGATAATGAAGCGAACGTTCGTCGCGTGGTCGACGCGTTCGTGACGCCAGCGCCGCCGCGGCAGCTTGCGTTGCGCCGAGGGCGTCGCCGGGTGCCGCGGCTCGTGCCGTTGACAGTGCCCAGCGCGCCGACGGTCGCCTCCGACGCGGGCGGGACGGTGCTGATCACCGGTGGTCTCGGTGGGGTCGGTGTGCGGCTGGCTCGCTGGTTCGTCGACCGCGGTTGGCCGGACGTGGTGCTCGCCGGAAGGTCCGCGCCCGATGCTCGAGCGGAGTCCGTCATCGCCGAATTGCGGGCGCGTGGCGCCCGGATCGAGGTGCGGTCGCTCGACGTCGCCGACCGCACGGCCGTGGCGGCCACACTGACTTGGATCGACCGTGAGCTGCCGCCGCTGGCGGGCGTTGTGCATCTGGCCGGAGTGCTCGATGACGGCGTGATCGCCGAGCAGACGGCCGCACGGGTCGGGCGGGTGCTCGCGCCGAAGACGTTCGGGGCATGGCACCTGCACGAGCTGACCGAGAGCCGGTCCTTGCGTTTCTTCTTGCTGTTCTCCTCGGCCGCGGCGGTGGTCGGTCTGCCCGGTCAGGCCGGCTACGCCGCCGCCAACGCCTTCCTCGACGGCTTGGCGGAGTCGCGTGGCGCGGCGGGCTCGCCCGCGCTGTCGATCGCGTGGGGCCCGTGGGCGGACACGGGAATGGTCGAGCGGCTCAGCAGTAGCGCGGTGCAACGGCTGGCCCGCCGTGGTTACGGCCTGCTGCGGCCCGACCGGGCTTTCGACACGCTCGCCGAACTGCTCGGTTCCACGGCTCCGGCGGTCACCACTATGCCGTTGACGATGTCGGGTGTGACCGCGGCCGACGTGCCGGACGTGCTGCTGGACTTCGTCGCTCCAATCGAAAACGCTTCTACGACAACCGATTCGGTCGCCGACCTGTCCGGGAGGATGGAGGCGCTGGTGCGGCGCTGTCTCGGATTGGCGCCCGGCGATGATCTCGATCGACCGCTGCACGAACTCGGGCTGGACTCGGTCGCCGCCCTCGAGATTCGTGACGAACTGTCGCGCTCCAGCGGTCACCGCCTGCCCGCCACCCTGGCTTTCGAGTATCCCACCCCGCGCGCGGTGGTCGGCCTGCTGGTGCGGCTGGGCTCCGCGGAAGCGCCGTCCGTGCCGCCGTCGATCGATAGCAATGGCGATTCCTCCGATCGGACGGCGGCACGGACGCCCGCTCCCGGGCTGAACCCGGAAATGGCCGTGGACGTCACCGTGCCCATGTCGAACGGCGTCGCGACCGTGCCGCCGCGGGCAACGGATACTGCTCCGCGCAATCACCGGACCGGCACAAACGACGGGGCGGCGGCTGCCGACCGCTCGGCCGCGCGCGACCGGCGGCCCGTGACCGCGCGCGCATCGGCAGACCCGTTCGCGCCGACCGCGCCCAGCGTCGGTGAGGTGGAGGCCCGACATGCGTCGGCCGAGTCGTTCGCATCGCGCGAGACGCCGACCGCGGCCGCCATCTCGAACACCGATCGTCACATCGGCGCGGAGGGTGACATCGCGATCGTGGGGGTGAGCGGACGGTACCCGGGCGCGGACGGGCTCGACGAGTATTGGCGTGTACTGGTCGAGGGGCGCGACTGCGTCACCGAGATCCCTTCGGAGCGATGGGACCACAGCCGCTATTTCGTTCCCGACCGCCACAACCCCTTCACCTCTTACACCAAGTGGGGCGGGTTCCTCGACGACGTCGACTGCTTCGATCCGCTGTTCTTCGCCATCTCCCCGCGCGAGGCGGAGATCCTGGACCCGCAAGAGCGGCTGTTCCTGCAAACCGCCTGGGCCGCGTTGGAAGACGCCGGACACTCCCGGGCCGACCTCGCTCGCGGCGGCCTGCGCCCGGAGCAGGCCGGTGTGTTCGTCGGTGTCATGTGGGGCACCTATCAGTTGTTCGGGGCCGAGGAGTCCCGGCTCGGGCGCGGCACGCTGCCCGGGTCGACGTTCTGGAGCATCCCGAATCGTGTCTCGCACGCCCTGGACTTCCAAGGGCCGAGCATGGCGGTGGACACGGCGTGCTCGTCCTCGCTCACCGCACTGCACCTGGCCTGCCAGAGCATCCGGACCGGCGAATGCAGGCTGGCGCTGGTCGGCGGCGTCAATCTGTCACTGCACCCGTACAAATTCGTCGCGCTCAGCCAGGGGCAGTTCGCCTCCACCGACGGCCGCTGCCGTTCCTTCGGCGCAGGCGGCGACGGGTATGTGGCCAGTGAGGGTGTGGGGGCGCTGGTGCTGCGGCCGCTGGCCGACGCCGAAGCCGACGGCGACACCATCTACGGCGTCATCAAGGGCACCGCGATCAACCACGGCGGCCGGGTCAACGGGTTCACGGTGCCCAATCCCGACGTGCAGGCGGCGGTGATCCGCTCGGCGCTGCGCAGCGGTGGCGTGGACCCGGCGTCGGTCTCCTACGTCGAAGCGCACGGCACCGGCACCGCGCTGGGCGACCCGATCGAAATCGCCGGTCTGGCAAAGGTGTTCGGCACGTCCGGCGTGACCGAGCTGCCGATCGGCTCGGTGAAGTCCAATGTCGGCCACCTCGAGGCCGCGGCCGGTGTCGCGGCGCTGACGAAGGTGCTCCTACAGTTGCGCCACCGGACCATCGTGCCGTCACTGCACGCCACGCCGCCCAACCCGAACATCGACTTCGCGGCCACACCGTTCCGAATTCCGTCCCGGCCGCTGCCATGGCCCGGCGGAGATCCGGCGCGGCCGCGCCGGGCGACGGTGAGTTCGTTCGGAGCAGGCGGGGCCAACGCGAACGTGGTGATCGAGGAGTACGTGGATCGCAGGCCGCAGACGCGGTTCAGCGGCGGTCAGGTCGTCCCGGTCTCCGCGCGTGACGACGAGCGGCTCACGGAGTACGTCACCGCGCTGGACGGTTTCCTCGCCGGGCAGCAGCCGAACCTCGCCGATCTGGCCTTCACCATGCAGGTGGGTCGGCAGGCGGGCAGCGCGCGCGCCGCGTTCGTCGCGCGCGACATCGGCCAGTTGCGCGCCGCGGTCCGCGCCTGGGTCGACGACGTGCCCGGCGCCAGGTCCTGCCGGGACGCGGCGGAGGATTCCCGGATCGCGCGTTGGCTCGGCGGTGAGGACATCGATTGGGCCACCGTCCGTGATCCGGGACCGCGACGCCGTATTCCCGCGCCCACGTACCCGTTCGCCCGTGAGCGGTACTGGATTCCGGACGTCGCGCCCAGCGTGGAACCGGGTGCCGGGCACAGTGACCGGTCCGCATTGACGCCGGACAACACCTCGCTGCCACAGCCCACGTCGACTTCGGGACCTGTCCCGGTCGCGCAACCTGCGCTGAATGGGCAGGCCCCGCTTCAACCGGGATCACCGCAACCCGTATCAGCACAATGGCTCGCACTCGAGCCGCTGCCGGAGTCCGCGTCGGCCACACCCGCGCCGACCCGCCGGGCAGCAGCGCAACGGTTGCTGATTCCGGTCTGGCGAGAAGCTGCGCTGCCCGGCGGTGACCTGCGTTCCCGCCGCGCCCTGCTCGTATACGACGCGCGAACCCCGCACCACCTGCTGGAGGCGCTGACCGCCGCCACCGGTGATCCGGGCCGCCTGGTGCGGCTCTCCGGACTACCGGGCGACCTGCACCGCGACGACTTCGGCGCGGGCGCTGCGCTCGGCCGGGCGCTCGCAGCACGATACCCGGACACCGACTGCGTCCTCGACGTGTGCGACCTCGTACCCGCGGCGACCGGACGACCCACCGGCGACCTCGGCCGAATGGGGTTCTATCAAGGCGTGCTCGAGGCGCGCTCCGGTTCGCTCGCGCTGCTGCACATCGCCGCCGGACACCCCGGCGCGGACGGCCCGGAGTCGGCGCCGCTGGGCGGCCTGGTCGCCGCGCTCGCCGAGGAGATCCGCGACGTGCGCACACGGAGCGTCCATATCGGTGACGAGCGCGACGCGGTGTGCGCCGATCCCGCGCGATTGCTGGCGATACTGGGCGCGGAGAGCGCGGCCACCGAGGACAGCGCGTCGCGGGTGCGGTATCGCGGTGGAATACGCGAAGCCGTCGAACTCACCGACGCGACGGCACGCGACGGTCTGAGGGTGGATCCCGCCCGCACCTATGTGGTGACCGGCGGCACGCGCGGACTGGGTGCGGCGTTCGCGGCGGCGTTGGTCGAACGCGGAGCGCGCCGCTTGGCCGTCCTCGGCCGGGAACCCCTACCGCCGCAGACGGAATGGGACCGGGTCGCCGCGGGAACCGGTCCCGAGGCGGAGAAGGTTCGGCGGCTGGTGCAGTTGGTTGACCGCGGCGTCGCCGTGCGCACCTACTTCGGCAGCCTCACGGACGAGCCGGGGTTGTCCGGCTTCTTCGATCGGGTGCGCAACGAGCTGGGCCCGATCGGCGGCGTGCTGCACTGCGCGGGAAGCGTATCCGCGGAGAGCCCGGCGTTCGTGCGCAAGACCGGGGACGCCGTCGCGACCGTGCTCGCGCCCAAACTGGCGGGCACCGCGGTCCTCGCCGACGTCCTGGCCGCCGACCGTCCCGACTTCTTCGTCTTGTTCTCCTCGGTGTCGGCCGTGCTGCCCGGCTTGTCGGTGGGGCTGTCGGACTACGCGATGGCCAACGCGCACCTCGACCGCTTCGCCGAGGCCCAGCACGCACTGGGACGACACTGGTTCCGGTCGATCAATTGGCCGTCGTTCCGTGACACCGGGTTCGGCGAGGTGACCAGCGCGGCCTACCGCGCCACCGGCCTGCCCACCCTCAGCGCCGCGGAAGGATTCGAACTACTCGACGCGGCACTGGGTCTACCCGCCCCGGTGGTCTTGCCCTACCACGGTGCGGAACTTCATCTTTCGACACAGACGAATCGACCTACAGCAGAGGCGGCGCCCGCGCCGACCGCGCGGCGCACGGCGGCGAACGGCTCCGCGGCGGCGTACCAGGAATTGCTGCGCATCTTCTCCGACGAACTGAAACTGGCCCCCGCCCGCTTCGAGGGCGACAAACGGTTCGAGGAATACGGCGCGGACTCGGTGCTGATCGCCTCGGCGGTGCGCCGGATCGAGCAGGTCGTCGACGCGCCCTTCGACCCGGCGCTGGTACTGGAGTTCCCGACCCTGGACGACTTGGCGGGTCTGTTGACCGAGCAGTTCCCGGAACGTTTCGCGCCCGAAGCGCCGCCGGATCCACCGGCCGATCCGCAGCGGCCACCGGCTGATCATCCACGCACACCCGACAGCGGGCCACCCCGCCGCAGTGCGGCCACCTGGGCGGCCGACGCCCGCCGTGGCCGGGCAGCCGAGCCCATCGCCGTGGTCGGCATCGGTTGCCGCCTTCCGGGCGGCGACACTCCGGACGCGTTCTGGCGCCTGCTCGCCACGGGCGCCTCCGGCATCCGGGAGGTAGACCCGGCTCGCTGGGATCCCGCCCGGTTCTACCGCCCGGGCGGCGGGCCCGGTCTGACCAACAGCAAATGGGGCGGGTTCGTCGACGGCATCGATCTGTTCGATCCGCAGTATTTCGGCGTCACCGACGAACTCGCCTGGCAGATGGACCCGTTGCAGCGGCTGCTGCTCGAGACGTCGGTGCTGGCCACTACCGACGCCGGATACCGGCGCGAAGAGTTGGCGGGCAAGCGAGTCGGCGTCTACGCCGGCAGCAGGGCGGCGAATTACTTCAACCGCATCCCGGTCGCCGACCGGCACACCATCATCGGCATCGGGCAGAACTTCATCGCCGCGCGTATCTCGGACTTCTTCGACTGGCACGCGGGCAATGTCGTGCTCGACAGCGCGTGCTCGTCGTCGTTGCTGTCGGTGCATCTGGCCTGCCAGGCGTTGCGGGCGGGCGAGGTCGACGCGGCGCTGGCCGGTGGGGTGGAAGTGCTGCTCGACGAGATGCTGTTCGTCACGTTGTCGGCGGCGGGTGTGCTCTCGCCGAACGGGCGGTGCGCCACGTTCTCCGAGGATGCCGACGGTTTCGTGCCGGGCGAGGGCGCGGCGCTGCTGATGCTCAAGCGGCTGGACGACGCGCTCGCCGACGGCGATCGCGTCTACGCGGTGCTGCGCGGCTCGGCGATCGGCAACGACGGGCACACGATGGGCATCACCACACCCAATATGCGGGCGCAGATCGAGGTGGTCACCGCGGCGCTCGAAGTGGCGGGGATGTCCCCGGACGCGCTGTCGTATCTGGAGGCGCACGGCACCGGCACCATGATCGGCGACCCCATCGAACTGAAGGGGTTGGCGACCGTGCTGGGCGACCGGTCGCGCGGCCCGGAGCCGTGCGCGGTCGGCAGCGTGAAAACCAATATCGGGCACCTGCTGTCCGCGGCGGGCATCGCCGGGGCGGTCAAGACGATCCTGGCCGTGCACCATGCGGCGCTGCCGCCGTCGCTGCACTGCGACAACCTCAATCCGCGATTCCAGTTCGCCGGATCGCCGCTGCAGGTCAACCGAGAACTGCGCCCGTGGCGGCCGGCCGACGGCAGGCCCCGCGCGGCGGGCGTCAGCTCGTTCGGCTTCGGCGGCACCAATGCCCACCTCATCGTCGAGCAGGCCCCCGATGGGCACCGTCCGACACGCCACCCCCTGGATCCACCCGCCTTCCGCAAGAGGAGCTTCATGCTGCCGAAAACGGTTCCCAGCACATCGACGGAGCCCGCGCCGCGGATCGTGGTGCCGATCAGCGCGCCCGCACCGTCGTTCCTCCAGGTGGAGCCGCTGCGATGAGCGGGATCGAATTGGACAGCTTCGCCACCACCCTGCGCGCCGAGGACCCGGTGGTGCGCGACCATCGCGTGCACGGTGTGCGGATCCTGCCGGGCGTGGTGTATCTCGACATGATCCTGCGCGCGGCGCTGGCGGCCGGGTACCGGCCCGGCGAGCTGACGATCCGGGAGGCGTTGTTCCAGCGTCCGGTCGCCCTCGCCGACGGCGGCGCGGTGCGCATCGCGTTCCGCGTCGATCGTCCGACCGGCCGGATCGCCATCGACGTGCAGAGCCTGGACGCGAACGGCGTGCCGGTCGGAGCGATCGAGCCCGTCGCGGAATGCGTTGTGGCGCGGTCCGATTCCTCCGGCCAGCCGCCGGCGATCGATGCGGCCGAGTTCCGGGCGGCGTCGCGTGCGCGTGGCATGGCGGAGCTGTACGCCCAGACCGGCGGCCGCGGTATCGATCATCGCGAATTCATGCGTGCCACCGGACATTTCGCCCGCCGCGAGGATGTCGTCACCGCGGCGCTTGGTCTCGGTCCCGAGGCCGCGGCGCATCTGCCCGGCTTCCTGCTGCATCCCACGTTCCTCGACGCCTCCACGATCGTGCCGTTCATCGATCCGCAGCGGCTCGGCGTGGACGACGAGAGCGCGTTCATCCCCATCTTCTTCGGCGACGTCCGAGCCTGGCGCACGACTCCCGAGGAGGTGTTCGTGCGAGCGGCGGTCCGCGGCGGCGGGCACGGCGGGGACCTGCTCGAAGCCGATGTGGCGCTCTACGACCGGGACGGAGCGCCGGTGGCGCGGTATCGACTGACGTCCAAGCGTGTGCGCGGCAGCGCGGATATCCAGCGGTTGCTGACGCGGCCGGAGGCGGTATCGCCGGGGCAAGCCACGCCGCGCCCGACGACTGTGCCGGTGGCCTCGGGTGATCCGCGTGCGGTGATCACCGCCGATCTGGCCGCTCTCGTGGCCGGTGAACTCGGCGCCGACGCCGCGGGGATCGCCACCGATGTCGGTTTCTACGAACTCGGTTTGGATTCCGGTCGTCTGCTGCGGCTGACCGCCGAGTTGGAGGCGAGGGTCGGCGAGCCGCTGTATCCGACGTTGCTGTTCGAGTACCAGACCATCGACGCGCTCGCCGGACATCTCGCCGACATCGTCGGCGCGAACTACCGCCCCGCCACCTCGGCCCCGGACACCGTGCCCGTTGAATCCACCGTGGTCGCCGAGGTGGCGGCCCCGCCGACAGTGGACCAGGACGCGTCGCCGGAATCCGTAGTGGCAGACGACCTCGTCGTTTTCGGGTTCGACTGGGAACCAGACACCACCGCGCATACGCGTCGGGAACCCACCAGCCTGCTCGTCTTCGATACCGCCGAGCACCCTTACCCGCACGGCGCGGCCGTGACTGTCGTCCGGGTCCGTCCCGGTGGCGAGTTCGTCTCCGGTACAGACGCTTTCGTCGTCGACCCGGCGGACGCACGGCACATGGAGCTGCTGGCCGACCAGCTGACGGCCCGGCGGCTGCGCTTCGACGCAGCGGTGTATTTGTGGCCCGAAACGACGACAGACAGTGACCCGCAGGCGCTGATCGAACGGGTGTACCTGCCGCTGCGCGATCTGCTGCGCGCGGTCGCGGGAGTGTCCGAACCGCCGGTGCGGCTGGTGCTGGCTCTCACACCGGCGACAGCCGCGGGTGAATCGAGTTGCGCCCTCCTGGGTGGTGCGGCGCGCACACTGCGGCTCGAGCAGCCGCGACCGGTGCTGCGGGCCATCCAACGCGACCCCGCCCGGCCGATCGACGACATCGTGGCCACCGAGCTGGGCGTCGACGAACGCGACCCCGCCACCGAGATCCGCTACCACGGCGCAGAACGCCAGATCCGCCGGACCCGCCCGCTCACCGATGCCACGCCGAGTTCCGGCGAGGCGGTGCTGCGCCCAGGATCGGTGGTCGTCGTCACCGGGGGATTCGGCGGGATCGCCCGGCACCTGGCCCGCCGCCTCGCCGCCGAGTACAGCGCACGGCTGGTGCTGGTATCGCGCCGTCCGCTCGACGCGTCGGCCGCGGGACTGCTGGCCGAGCTCGGCGAACTCGGCGCGGAAGCCGTACACGTGCGCGCCGACGTGTCGGTCGCGGCCGACGCCGAACGCGTCGCCGCGATCGCCCACGCCACCTTCGGGCCGGTCGACGTGCTCTATCACGGTGCGGGCCAGTTGCGCGACGGACTGCTGTCCGGCAGCAGCCGCGACGACGCGAGAACCGTTCTCGCACCGAAGGTCTACGGCGTCGAGCACTTGACGCGGGCGCTGCCGGAGACCCACCTGACCGTGTTGTTCTCCTCGGTCTCCGCGGTGCTGGGCAACCCCGGGCAAGCCGACTACGCGGCGGCCAACCGCTATCTCGACATCTTCGCCGAACAGCGCGTCCGAGCCGGAAGCAGGACGATCAGCATCGGCTGGCCGCTGTGGGCCGAGGGCGGCATGCGTCCGCCCGCCGAGCAGATCGCCGCGCTGCGGCGCGCCGGTGTGGGACTGCTGCCCACCGCGACCGGACTGGACCTGCTGTTGTCCTGCGCGACGCTCCACCGCGCACATCTGGCCGCGGTATGGGGCCGGAGCGACATCCTGCGAGCACGACTACAACCGGCAACCGCACCGTCCGACGCGCCACCCGCGCCGGTAGATGCGCAGCACACGACCGTGGCGGTCGACGAGCATCGCAAGTCCGTCGAGGAGCCCATCGCGATCGTCGGAATCAGCGGCCGCTACCCCGACGCGGAGGACATCGAGGAGTTCTGGCGCAATCTGCGCGACGGACACGACGCGGTCGGCCCGGTCCCCGCCGAACGCTGGTGGCTCACCGCCGTCCGAGGCACGCCCGGCGCGCCACCGATGACCGGCGGATTCCTGCGTGACGTGGGTGGTTTCGACCCCCAATTCTTCCGCATCCCGCCGGTTCAGGCGCCGCTGCTGGACCCGCAGGAGCGGTTGTTCCTGCAGCAGGCGTACGCGGCGCTCGAGCACGCCGGCTACCACCACACCGACCCGGCCGTGCGAGACCGCCGGGTGGGTGTGTTCGTAGGCGCCACCTGGAGCGACTACCGGCTGCTCGGGGTGGCGGCCAGCCGCGACGGCGATCCGGTCGCGGTGGCCTCGATCCCGTCGTCCATCGCCAACCGCACCTCCTACACCCTCGGTCTGCGCGGACCGAGCCTCACCGTGGACACCGCGTGTTCGGCGTCGCTGACCGCACTGCATCTGGCGCGGCGCAGCCTGCTCGACGGCGAATGCGACGCGGCGCTCGTCGGCGGGGTGAACCTGCTGCTGCACGAGGACAAATTCCTGCTGCTGCACAGCCTGGGCATGATGTCCGAGAGCGGCCGGTGCAGGCCCTTCGCCGCGAGCGCCGACGGCTATGTGCCCGGCGAAGGCGTCGGGGCGCTGTATCTGAAGCCGCTGTCGGCCGCCCGCGCCGACGGCGACACCATCCACGGCTTGATCCTCGGCAGCGCGGTGAATCACGGCGGGCAGACCTCCGGATACAGCGTGCCGCATCCCGGAGCACAAGCCGACGTGATCGGCGAGGCCCTGCGCGCCGCCGGGGTCGACCCCGCCACGATCGACTACCTCGAGGCGCACGGAACCGGGACACCGCTCGGCGATCCGATCGAAATAGCCGGGCTGGCCGCCGCTTTCGGCGAGACCGGCGGCGGCCGCTCCCGCGCACTCGGGTCGACGAAGTCGAACATCGGCCACCTGGAAGCGGCTGCGGGCGTCGCGGGTCTCACCCGGGTGCTGTTGCAGCTGCGCCACGGCCGGATCGCGCCGACATTGCATGCCGCACAGGTCAATCCGGCCATCGCGTTCAACTCGGTGCCGTTCCACTTACCGCGTGAACTGGAGGATTGGCCGCGCCGCACCGTCGACGGCGTCGCGGTGGCGCGGCGCGCGGGTATCAGCGCCTTCGGGGCGGGCGGCGCCAACGCTCACGTGGTGCTCGCGGAGTTCATCGATGACCGAGTGCGTCCGGCCGCCACCGGTGAACCCGAGATCTTCGTGCTGTCCGCGCGCACTCCGGAGCGGCTGCGCCGCTACGCCGAGATCATGGCACGGCACTTCCGCACCCTCGACCCCGCGGATTTCCTCGACGCGGTGCGCACCTTGCAAGTGGGCAGGCCCGCACTGGCCCACCGGCTCGCGGTGGTCGCGTCCTCGCCGCTCGAGGTGGCCGACGCGCTGGACCGGTTCGGCACCGACCAGCTCGGCCCCGTGGTCACCGGCACCGTGGACGCACACACCCGGCCACCGCTGTACGCGCCCGCGGCCGGCGCGGAGGAGCTGGCCAGGCAGTGGGTCGCGGGCGCCGATGTCGACTGGCGTGGACGCGGCGGCCCGCGGCAGCGAATCCCGCTGCCCGGCTACCCTTTCGAGCGCACCGACTACTGGATCATGGCACCTCCGCGTGCGGGATTCGACGCCGCGGTAGAGCGGTTCGACGCATCCGTCCGGCCCGCGGGCACGGTGGAGCCCGGTAAAGCCGAACTCGGCCGCTACGCGGCGATGCTGCTGCTGGCCACCTTCGCCGGAATGGGCCTCACGCCGGGGGAGTGGACCACGCGGTCGCTGGACGCGCGCCTGGGTGTGCGGCCCGAATTCGACCGGCTACGCACCAGCTGCCTGGACATTCTGCGGCGACACGGGCTGGTGCGATGGCACGAGGGCCTGATCGAAGTCGCCGGCCCGCCACCGGGCACCAGCGGGATGCGCGCGGACTTGCTCGCCCGCTTCCCGGAGACCGAACCGTACGTGGCCTTGCTCGATGCCTGCCTGGCCGCCTATCCGCGCGTACTGCGCGGCGAGCTGTCCGCGACCGAGGTGCTGTTCCCCGGCGGGGATCTCGAACTGGTCGGCACGATCTATCGCGGCAACGCCGCCTACGACTTCACCAACGGCTTGCTCGCCGGATTGGTGTCGGCGGTCGCGCAGCGGGATGGCGATACCCGGCCGGTGCGGATCGTGGAAGTCGGTGCAGGCACCGGCGGTTCCACGCACGCGGTGCTCGACGCGCTCACCGAACGCGGAATCGCGTTCGACTATCAGTACACCGACGTGTCGCCCAGTTTCCTCGCGCACGGGCGACGCACCTTCGGTACGCGCTCACACGTGCGGTTCGGGGTGCTGGACATCGAGGCGGATCCGGTCGCGCAAGGGTTCCCCGCGCACCAGGCCGATCTGGTGATCTGTGCCAACGTCCTGCACGCGACGCGATCGATCGACGCGACATTGCGCAACGTCCGGCGGCTGCTCGCGCCGGGCGGTGTGCTCGCCTGCACCGAAGCGACCACCGACCTGGAGGTCCTCGCTCTCACCTTCGGGCTGTTGGAAGGCTGGCACGCCTACCGCGATCCCGAGGTGCGTCTCCCGCACTCACCGTTGCTGTCCGAACCGCAATGGCGCGACGCCATGACCACGGCGGGTTTCTCCGGCGTTCGCGCGTGGGGTCCCGGGCTTTCCGCGGACCCGGAGCCGAGTTTCCGGCTGCTGGCCGCGGTGAGCGCCGACCTCGTGAAACCATCGGCCGAGCTCGTGCCCCTCGCGCAACCCGGCCTCGCGAAGATCGAGGAACCGCCGAAGCGCGCGGACACCGAACCGGCGACCGTGGTCGGCACCGCCGCCGCCTTGGAAGCCGAGCTCATCGCCCTCGTGGCCGCCGGACTCGGCGTGGCGCCCGGCGACGTGCGCGCGGAACTACCGCTGTCGGAGTACGGCGTCGATTCCATTCTCGCGGTCAAGATCATCGATCGGGTCAACGCCCGCTACGACTTGGCGCTGCGACCCACGGTGGTATTCGACCATCCTTCGGTGCGTCTGCTCAGCAGGCACATGGCCGAACAGGGCGCCACCGCGGACGGCGGCGCGGCTGTCGTCACCGGCGTAGCTGCTTCAGCAACTTCAACCGCCACGGCGCCCGCGCGGCCCGGCGAAAGGTCGGCATCGATGGACATCGCCATCATCGGCATGTCCGGGCAATTCCCGGGCGCGGCGAACCTCGACGAGTTCTGGCGCAATCTCGCCACCGGGCGAGACACGGTGACCGAGATTCCCGCCGCCCGCTGGCCGATCGCCGAGCACTTCCGTCCGGGACCGGCGACGCCGGGCAAGACCTACTCCAAGTGGGGCGGTTTCCTCGACGGCGTCGAGCAGTTCGATCCGGCGTTCTTCGACATGGTGCCCGCCGAAGCCGATTACATGGACCCGCAGCAGCGGTTGTTCCTGGAACACAGCCGACTGGCCATCGAGGACGCCGCCATCGATCCGAAGTCGTTGCGGCGCAGCCGATGCGGAGTGTTCGCGGGCTCACCGGGGTCGGACTACGCCACGCTGCTGCGCAACCGCGGAACGGTCGGCTCCCATCACGTGTTCACCGGTAACAGCCCGGCCATCCTGCCTGCCCGCGTGGCCTATCACCTGGATCTCACCGGCCCGTGTCTCGGGCTGGACACCGCCTGTTCCTCGGCGCTGGTCGCGTTGCACCAGGCCTGCCGCAGTCTCGCCGCGGGCGAGTCGGAGCTGGCGCTGGCCGGGGGTGTCGCGGTGTTCGTGACACCCGAATACCACCTGCTCGCCTCATCGATGGGCATGCTCTCACCACGCGGCCGATGCGCGAGTTTCGATGCCGACGCCGATGGTTTCGTGATCGCGGAGGGTGTCGGTGTGGTGGTGCTCAAGCCGTTGGCCGCCGCCGAACGCGATGGCGACCCGATCCACGGGGTGATCCGCGGGATCGGCATCAACCACGACGGCCGCACCAACGGCATCACCGCACCCAGCGTTCGCTCGCAGACCGAACTGGAACTGGCGGTGTATCGCGACGGCGGGATCGATCCGTCCACCATCGGTTACGTCGAAACGCACGGCACCGGAACGCGGTTGGGCGACCCGATCGAACTCGAGGCGCTCACCGCGGCCTTCCGCCGCTACACCGACGCGGTCGGCGCGATCCCGGTGGGATCGGTGAAATCGAACATCGGGCACGCCTCGCACGCCGCGGGCATGGCGAGCCTGTTCAAGGTGCTGCTGGCCATGCGCGCCGGACAGGTGCCGCCGTCGCTGCACGTCGCCTCGGTGAATCCGCTGCTCGGATTGGAGCAGTCGCCGTTCTTCGTCAACACCGAACTGCGCGCCTGGGACGGCGCGCCACGCCGAGCCGCGATCAGTTCCTTCGGTTTCAGCGGCACCAACGCGCACCTGGTGGTCGACGGCGCACCGGTCGTAGCGACCGCACGGCGTGCGGGGCCAGGGGAACCGCAGGTGGTGGTGCTCTCCGCGCGCAGCGCTACGAGCCTGTCGCGGATGGCGCGGACGCTGCGCGGGCATCTCACGGCGCATCCGGACCTGTCGCTCGCCGACGTCGCGCGCACGCTCGCGGTCGGGCGCAGCGAATTCGAGCATCGGCTCGCGGTGGTCGGGGATTCGGTGGATACGGTCGTGGGCCGGCTTGCCGCCTTCGCCGACGGCGACCGGCCTGCCGGGGTCTACACCGGAACGACCGATACCCCCGCCGCGGACCGCGACACTGCCACTGTGCTGGACGACCCGGAGGCGGTGGCACAGCAATGGGTCGAGGGCGGGCACGTCTCACATGCGGGCTGGGCCGACCCGGCCGCGCGCCGTATCCATCTGCCCGGCTACGAGTTCGACCGGGAACGGTGCTGGGCACCGGACATGAGCGCCCCGTCGTCCGAGCACACGGCGCGCCCGTCGCAAAGCTCCGTCGTCGGCGAAGCCCAGGATCTCGCCGCGACGCAGCGCACCGCAGCCCCATCGACCGGCGCGGCGCCACGCGAGCTCAGCACCGCCGCACCGGTGGCATCCGGCACGTCCACGGTCGAGCCAGCACTCGATAGCTCTGCGACATTCTCGCAACCTGTCGAAGACTCACCGGTGCACGCGACCCGGACAGCCGCCGCGCCTCAGGACAACAGCGCGCTCCAGCACGCTGCCGACGCTCGGGCTCGTGGACTCGCGGCGCCTGATCATGCCCTGCCCACACCGCCGGACCCCGCGCAGCGACGGCAGTCCGCCGAGACCTACCTCAAAGGCCTGCTCGCCGAGTACTGCCGACTCGATCCGCAGCGGATCCGCACCCGAATCCCGCTGCAGGACTACGGCATCGACTCGGTGCTGATCAGCAAGATGAACGACCGGCTGGAAACCGATTTCGGACCGATGCCGAGCACGCTGATGTTCGAATACCAGACCGTCCGCGACCTCGCGGGCTACCTCGCCGACGAGCACGGGCCGCGGCTGGCCGCCGTCACCGAGGACACGACGACCGCAACCGCGTCATCCGGCGGCGCACCCGCGTCGGTGGGCTCGGTCGCCTCCGAGCCCACCGCTCCCGCCGAGCATTCCGCCGACGACGCGGACGCCGAGGACATCGCCGTCATCGGCATGGCGGGCAAGTTCCCGATGGCGGGGGACATCGAGGAGTTCTGGGCCAACCTGGTCGCCGGTCGCGACTGCATCGTCGAGGTGCCGCCGCAACGCTGGGATCATCGCGAATACCTGTCCGACGATCCCGACGAACCGGGCACGACTTACGCGCGTTGGGGCGGATTCATCGATGACGTCGACAAGTTCGACGCTCGCTTCTTCGGCATCACCCCCAAAGACGCCGAGGAGATGGACCCGCAGCAACGGCTGTTCCTCGAAACCTCCTGGGCGGCTTTGGAAGACGCGGGCTACTCGCCCGATCGGGTACGCCGCAGCGCCGCCGCACGCGGCCTGCCGGATGCCGGCGTCTTCGCCGGGGTCGGCTACGCCGAGTACCAGGCGTTCGTCGGCGTGCCGATCTCGGGGTATTTCGCGGTGGCGAATCGGGTGTCCTACCACTTCGGCTTCACCGGACCGTCTCTCGCGGTCGACACGGCGTGCTCGGCGTCGCTGACCGCGTTGCATCTGGCCTGCGAGAGCCTGCGCCGCGGCGAAGCGGCCTACGCGCTGGCCGGTGGGGTGAACGTGTCGATCCATCCCGGCAAGTACTTGCTGCTCGGCTACGGCCGCTGGGCATCCACCGACGGCCGCTGCCGGACGTTCGGCGCGGGCGGCGACGGCTACGTGCCGGGCGAGGGTGTCGTCACGTTGGTCCTCAAACCGCTGCGGCACGCACGCGCCGACGGTGACCGCGTTTACGGCGTGATCCGGGGCAGCACCATCAACCACGGCGGGCGCACCAACGGGTTCACCGTCCCCAACCCCGTCGCCCAGGCCGACCTCATCGGCCGAGCCCTGACCGCGGCACGCGTCGACGCGGCCGACATCGGCTACGTGGAAGCCCACGGCACCGGTACCGCGCTGGGCGACCCGATCGAGATCGCGGCCCTCACCAAGGCCTATCGGCGCTCGACAGCGGAGCAGGGCTACTGCGGCATCGGCTCGGCGAAATCCAGTGTCGGACACCTGGAAGCGGCGGCGGGCGCGGCGGGCGTGGTCAAGGCCCTGCTGCAACTGCGCCACGACACCGTCGCGCCGAACCTGCACAGCGATCCGCCGAACCCGGGAATCGACTTCGCGGCGACACCGTTCCACGTCGTCGACCGGCCCACGCCTTGGCCGCGCCCCGGCGACGGCACACCACGCGTCACCGCCGTCAGCTCGTTCGGCGCGGGAGGCTCCAACGCCCACATGATCCTCACCGACGCCGAGCCCGTCGCGGCAACGCCGGAAGATGGGCGGCCGAGGATCGTGGTGTTGTCCGCCCGCGACGCCGACCGGCTGGCGGAGCTGGCCGCCCGCACCGCCGATCGGCTGCGCGATCACCCGCTCGCGCTGCCCGATGTGGCGTGGACGCTGGCCGTGGGCCGGACACCGTTCGAACATCGCCTCGCGGTGGTCGCCACCTCGACGGCCGAACTCGTCGAACTGCTCGACAGCACGGCCGATTCCAGCGCACCCGCACCGGCGGAGGGTCTACTGGTCTTCCGCGGCGTGGGCCGCACCCACCGCGACCTCGACGAGCTGCCCGGCGAATCGGATGCCGACCGCGCCGAAGTGCGCGCCCTGCTGCGGTCGGGCAACCTGCCGCGAGTCGCCGAACTGTGGGCCGGCGGATGGACCGTGGACTGGGAACAGGGCTACGAGCAGCCCTTCGGCCGGATCGTGAGTCTGCCCGGTTATCCGTTCGCCCGGCGCAGGTACTGGATCGTGCCCGAGGACTACCGCAGACGCACACCGCACGTGGTCGCGAAGACGGTGGTCACGCAGGAGATCGAGCCACCGCAGTCGGAGCAGCGCAACGGGCACTCACCGAACGGCACAGCGCTTCACGACGTTGCGGCACCGCCGGAACCGGTCGAGACGCCCACCGCGGAAGTCGCCGCCCCGGCCGTCACCGAGCCCTCCGGTGACGAATTCGACAGCGAGTTGTGCGACCGGCTCGCCGAGCACATCCGGGAGATCTTCGCCGATCTGACCAAGACCGACCCTGCCGATCTCGACCTCGACGCGGAATTCGCCGACTTCGGATTCGACTCGGTGGCCACCGTCCGGATGCTCAACCGGCTGATGAAGCACTACGACGTCAAGATCCCGGCGGAATCGACCGAGCTGCATCCGACGATCGCGTCGCTGTCGCACTATTTGGTGGCCGAAGGCATCATCTCCGGCACGGCACGCGACGATGCCCCACGCCCGACCGTGGCCGCCGCGGCCACAGCGGCCCAGCAGGACATCCCCGTGGTGACGACGGAGGTCCCGATCCCGGTGCGGTCGGTCTTCATCACCGGCGTGACCGGCGTGCTGGGCGGCAAGCTGCTGCACGATCTGCTCACCCGCACCGACGTGCGAGTGACCTGCCTGGTGCGCGGCAAGACCGTGGCCGCGGCCGAGCAGCGGATCAAGCACTTCCTGAGCACCTACGACCCGGAGGCGACCCTCGACGAGGCGTTCGCCGAACGCGTCACCGCGGTGCTCGGCGACGTCTCCAGCGACCGGCTCGGCCTGGACGAGGTCAGCTGGCGGCGGCTGGCCGACGACGTGGACTTGACCATCCACGCCGCAGGCCGCACCACCTTGGTCACCTTCTACGACGCCCTGGCCCCGATCAACGTCGAAGGAACCCGTCGCGCGGTGGAATTCGCGTTGCGCTCGCGCGGCAAGTACCTGGTGTACGTGTCGAGCTTCAGCGCGCTGGGCGATCGGCTCAACTTCAACAACCCGCCGTTCACCGAGCGGGACCTCGAACTGGGCCAGGGCTACGACCATCTGCCCTACCAGCAGACCAAATACGAGTCCGAGAAGCTGATCCGGGCGGCGAGCGAACGCGGACTGCTGTGGGACATCGTTCGTCCCGGCAACATCATGGGCGACAGCCGGACCGGCCGGTACCCGTTCTCCGAGGTCAGCGTCAAAGGCGCGTACTACGACATCCTCAAGACGATGATCGAGACCGGCGAGACGATGCTGACGCCCGTGCACTGGGACATCAGTCCAGTCGACTACGTCAGCGCCGCGATCGTGCACATCGCCACACGCCGCGCCACCTACCGGGAGACCTACCACCTGACCAATCCGGACATCCGCCGCTACTACGACGTGGTCCGCTACGTCCAGCGCGCCGGGTACGAGGTGGCGTTGGTGCCGCTGGAGGAATTCCACCGCAGAGCCACCGACCGGCAGATCTACCGGCTGGGCACCGACGAGGTGTACGACAGCCAGACCCTGGAGATGTTCAAGTACGGCATCGAGCTGTTCGGCACCATCCACTACGAGGAGAGTTCCTACGCCGACTGCGCCTACACCCGCCGGGTGCTCGGCGCGGCGGGCATCGACTGCCCGCCGACCGAGGATCTGGTGCGGGTGTACCTGGCGCACTGCGCCGAGGTGGGCTACATCCCCGCACCCCGCGGGGCCGAGCCGACCGCGGAGGTGCTGCGGTGAGCTGCACGATCGTCTTCCCGGGGCAAGGTGCGCAACGTACCGGGATGGGAGCGGACTTCTGCGCCGAATTCCCGCTCGCGCGAGACACTTTCGCCGAAGCGAGCGCCGCGGTGGGCGAGGACCTGCTGCGGATCTGCGTCGAGCGGGATCCGCGACTGCATCGCACGGAGTACACCCAGCCGTGCGTGCTGACGATGGAGATCGCCGCCTACCGGGTACTGGCGAGCGAATCCGGCTGGCAGCCGGTCGCTTTCGGCGGGCACAGTCTCGGCGAGTACGCCGCGCTGGTCGCGGCGGGTGTCTTCGAACTCGCCGACGGGGTACGGCTGGTGCGCACGCGGGGCGCGTTGATGCAGCGCGCGGTGCCGGAGGGCGCGGGCGCGATGGCCGCGCTGATCCTGCCGGGCATCGCCGACTCGGGGGTGGCCGATCTGGTGGCCGAGGCGGGCGTCGAGGTGGCCAACGACAATTCCACCGATCAGCTGGTC
The DNA here is from genome assembly GCF_053601535.1 of Nocardia sp. NPDC004718. Taxonomy (NCBI): domain Bacteria; kingdom Bacillati; phylum Actinomycetota; class Actinomycetes; order Mycobacteriales; family Nocardiaceae; genus Nocardia; species Nocardia sp. NPDC004718. The sequence goes on along the minus strand of NZ_JBSGCA010000018.1, from coordinate 92,321 downwards.
ATCAGCGGTGAACGCGACGCTGTCGCGGCCGCGCGTGGCGTGCTCGGCGAGCGCTTCCCGCAGCTGCGGTTCGTCCCGTTACGGGTCAGCGCGCCGTTCCACTCCCGCTGGATGCGCGGCATCGAGGACGAGTTCGCCGGGCATCTGGCCGAATGCGCACCGCGCATGCGGGCCGAGCGCGCGGTCGCGGTGACCTCGAACTACACCGGGGAGTTCCATCGGCCCGAAACCCTCGCCGAGCATCTGGTCCGCCAGATCTCCGCCCCGGTGCGCTGGACGGCGAACATGCGAGCGTTGCTGCGCTCGGGCACACCCCGCTACGAGGTGGGCCCGTCGGCACCGCTGTCGAAGTTCTTCGCGACGCTGGATGCCCCGGTGACCCGGATCGCGACAGTAGCTGATGTACGTGCGCTGCCCTTATCGAAAGCCGCTCCGGTTGAGGCGGTCTCGGCGGTTTCCTCGGCCGCCGCACTGACAGCGGCTCCGCCGGTCGCACCGGGAACGGCTGTGCCGGTCGCACCGCAACCCGCTACTACTGTTCCGGCCGCGATGGCATCTCCGAGGGCTGTTGCGGCGCAACCAATTCGCGAGGCGCAAGCGCTGACCATCCATCGCAAGAGCGCCGCGACGCCGAGCCTGCGGTTGTTCTGCTGGCCCTTCGCCGGCGGCAAGGCGGCGGCCTACACGCCGTGGCGGCGCCAGCTGCCCGACTGGGTCGAGCTGTGCGTTCTGGAACTGCCCGCCCGCCAACGGCATCTGGCGCAGACGCCGATCCGCCGATTCACCGATCTGGTCGAGAACGCGCTGACCGCGGTGCTGCCGCTGACCGACCTTCCGTTCGCGTTCTTCGGCCACAGCCTCGGCGCATTGGCCGCCTACGAGGTCGCCCGCCGCCTGCCCGAAGGGATCGCCCCACGCGCGTTGTTCCTCGGTGGCGCGGTGGCCCCGCATCTTCCCAGGCCGGGTCGATTGTCGGAGCTACCGGACCACAAGTTCGTCGCCGCGGTCGGCCATTACGGCGGCATCCCGCCGGAAGTGCGCGAGACCCCGGAGGTGATGGCGCTGTTCCTGCCCGCGTTGCGCAGCGACTTCGAGATCTTCGACGACTACCGATTCACACCCGCCGCCGCGCCGTCGTGCCCGGCCCACCTGTTCGGCGGTCGCGACGACCGCCAGGTCGCGGCCACCCAGCTGGAGGCCTGGCGCGACGTCCTGCCGGGACTGCGCTCCACCGAGCTGCTGCCCGGCGGCCACTTCTTTCTCGTCGAGCAGCGGTCAGCGCTGCTCGACTCGCTCGCGGACAAGCTCGCCGCTGTCCGCCCCGACGCGGTATCCGCCTGATGAAGGGATGCAGTAATGAAGGTCGAAGTCCTCACCCCGTCGTGCAACCTCGACACCGTCCGCGACGGGCGCGGTGGCATTTTCACCTGGGTCCCGCCGGAACCCCTGCTCGAGTTCAACCTGATCTACATGCACCCCGGCAAGGTGCGCGGCCTGCACTACCACCCGCATTTCGTCGAGTACCTGCTGTTCGTCGAGGGCAACGGCGTGCTGGTGACCAAGGACGACCACGAGGATCCGGACTGCCCGGAGGAGTTCATCCATGTGGGCAAGGGCATCTGCACGCGCACGCCGATCGGGGTGATGCACACCGTGTACTCGATCACCCCGCTGACCTTCGTCGCCATGCTGACCAAGCCGTGGGACGAGTGCGATCCGCCGATCGTGCAGGTGGCGCCGCTGCCGCACACCTTGGAAGGCAAGTCGTGAGCGGCCGAATACCGGTGCGGCCGACCAGCGCGACCGCCCGTGCCGGACAGGACCTCGCATGAGCGGGATGCGGGTGGCGGTGCTCGGCGCCGCGGGATACGTGGGCGCCGCACTGGTCGAGGCGCTCGGCAGGACGCGGCGATGGGAGGTCGTGCCCGTGGTGCGCGACGACCACGAATCCCACTGCACGGCAGGTCGTTACGACGTGCTGATCAACGCCGCCTGCCCCTCGAAGCGGTTCTGGGCCGAGCAGCATCCCGGCGACGATCGCCGGGAGACGGTGGACAAGACGCGCCTGCTGCGCGAGCAGTGGCGCTGGGACCGGTTCGTGCAGATCAGCAGCATCTCCGCACGGACCCAGCTGGACACGGTCTACGGCCGCCATCGCGCGGAAGCCGAGCGAATGTGTTCCGGCCGCGACACTTTCGTCGTCCGGCTCGGCCCGATGTACGGCGGCGACTACCGCAAGGGTGTGCTGGCGGACATGGCCGCCGACCGTCCGGTGTTCGCCAGCGGCCGCTCCCGGCAGAGTTTCGCCCCGGTGGACTGGTGCGCCGACTGGATCGCCGCCCACCTGGAGGACACCGGCCTGCGCGAGGTCGGCGCACGCACCACCGTGACGCTGGCGGAGGTCCGCGACGCGGTGGGCTCGTCCTCGCAGTTCGCCAAAGATTTTGTCGACGACCAGTTCCCGACCACCGCCACCGGCCCGGACTGGCCGGAGGCGGCGGCGGTGATCGACTGGCTGGCCGGGCGGAGGGTCAGCGATGCGCCGGCGAGGTGACGCGATGCCTGCCGGGGCGCAGGTACTTCTCCGCGCACAGCACCAGCAGGAAACGCACGCTGGTCGCGACGTCGCGGGTGCGCATCTTGGACGCGCCCGCGGTGCGGTTGAGGACGTGGATCGGCACCTGTTCGATCCGGAAACCATTGGCGGCGAGGATGTAGAGACTTTCGAAGAAGAAGGAGTAGCCGGTCGAACGAACGCGATCGAAAGCCGCCACCGGAACCGTGTCCAACCGGTAGTATCGGAACGCGCCGGTGGCATCGTAGGGCATCCGCAGCAGTGTCACGGTGAGAAAATGCCCGACCCGGGTGAGGACCTTGCGGAAGGGAGTCCAGTCGGCGAGGCTGTCCTCTTTCAGATATCGCGATCCGACCACGATGTCGAAACCGTCGGAAGCGGCGCGCAATGCCGGAAGATACGACGGCGGATGCGCGAAATCGGAATCCATCGTGATGATGTGCGCATATCCCTGCGCGTATGCCCAGCGGATACCGGCCTGGTGTGCGGAGCCGACGCCTTGCCGTCCCGCCCTGTGCAGCACATGGATACGGGGCGCGTGCTGTCGGGCCAGCTCATCGAGCAGATCTCCGGTACCGTCCGGAGAATTGTCGTCGACGAACAGGACGTCGAAATCGGAGCCCTGTTCCAGGATCTGAGCGAGCAACGGGCCCACGTTGCGACGCTCGTTGTACGTCGGAATCATTACCAGAGTTTTTTCGGAGGCCGCGCTCATGCAATCGAATTCTAATACCGGCGGCGACCGAAAGATAGGTATTGCCCGCCATTTGACGACCGGTTAGTCTCGGGGCTGGAGGTTTGATGAGAAAGGCACTGATAACCGGCATCACCGGCCAGGACGGGTCTTATCTGACAGAATTCCTGTTGCAGCAAGGATATGAGGTGCACGGGATTGTCAGGCGTGCGTCGAATTTCAATACCGACCGCATAGACCACCTGTATTCCGATACCCATTCCCAACGCCGGCTGTTCCTGCACTACGGGGATCTGATGGATTCCAGCAGTCTCAACCGGATCCTGGAGGACGTACGACCGGCGGAGATCTACAATCTGGGCGCGCAGTCGCACGTGCACATCTCGTTCCAGATCCCGGAGTTCACCGCGGAGACCAACGCCATCGGCACGCTGCGCATCCTGGACGCCATCCGCAAGACCGGCATCGCGACCCGGTTCTACCAGGCTTCGTCCTCGGAGCTCTACGGCGGCCTGCACGACGTGGCGCTCAGCGAGCGCACACCGTTCCATCCGCGCTCGCCGTACGCGGTGGCGAAGCTGTACGCGTACTGGATCACGGTCAACCACCGCGAGGCCTACGGGATGTACACGGTCAACGGCACCCTGTTCAACCACGAATCACCCAGGCGTGGCGAGGTTTTCGTCACTCGCAAGGTGACAAGGGGCGCGGTGCGCATCGCGCAGGGCAAACAGGAGAAGTTGTTCATCGGCAACCTGGACGCCCGCCGGGACTGGGGATACGCCAAGGAGTACGTCGAGGCGATGTGGCTCATGCTGCAACAGCCCGAACCCGACGACTACGTGATCGCCACCGGCGAGACGCACAGCGTGCGCGAGCTGTGCGAGACCGCGTTCTCCGCCACCGGTGTCGAATTGATATGGGAAGGAACCGGATTGACCGAGAAGGGGATCGACCGACGGACCTCGCGAGTGCTCGTCGAGGTCGATCCGACCTACTTCCGCCCCGCCGAGGTGCATCATCTCACCGGTGACCCGAGCAAGGCGCGCGAGAAGCTCGGGTGGCAGCCCCGGACGAGTTTCACCGAGCTCGTCGAGTTGATGGTCGCCCACGATATGGAGAACGCGTGACGCAAGCAGTGGCGGTGCAGGGCTGCCGGGTGTGCGGGAACACCCGGCTCGAAACGGTCGTCGACCTCGGCACGATGGCGTTGACGGGAGTGTTCCCGGCCACCGAACCGACCGAGGTGCCGCGCTACCCCTTGGAGTTGGTGCGCTGCGTGTCCGACGGCGGCGAGGAGTGCGGGCTGGTGCAGTTGCGCCACACCGCGGACTTCGGCGAAATGTATTCGCCCGGCTACGGTTACCGCTCCGGGCTGAATCGATCGATGATCGAGCACCTCGCCCACCGGGTGGACAGGATCCGGCAGCGGGTGCCACTGTCACCGGACGACGTGGTGATCGACATCGGCAGCAACGACGCGACGCTGCTGCGCGCCTATCCGGAAGGGTCGGCGACGATTCTGGGCATCGACCCGCTGGGGGAGAAGTTCCGCCGGTTCTATCCGCCGCACGTGCGGTTGGTGACCGGTTACTTCGACCACGAGCTGGCCGAATCGGTGCTCGAGGGGCGGCGAGCCAAGGTGATCACCTCGATCGCCATGTTCTACGACGTCCCGCGCCCGCTGGAGTTCATGCGCGCGGTGTACGACAGCCTCGCCGACGACGGCATCTGGGTGCTCGAACAGAGCTATCTGCCCGCGATGCTGGCCACCACCTCCTACGACACCATCTGTCACGAGCACCTCGAGTACTACACCCTCGACCAGATCGAGTGGATGGCGCGGCGGTGCGGATTCGTGGTGCTCGAGGTGGAACGCAATACCGTCAACGGCGGCAGCTTCGCACTCACACTCGGCAAGCAAGGGGTCGCCTCGCCTGCCGACGCCGCCGCGCTGGATCGGATGCGCCACGAGGAGTCCGCGCTCGGGTTGCACACCTCGCAGCCGTACGCGGAATTCGCCAAACGGGTCGACCAGCACCGCGAACAGGTCCGGGAGTTCTTCGACCGCTCCCGCAAGGCCGGTCTGCGCACGCTCGGGTACGGAGCCTCCACGAAAGGCAACGTGCTGCTGCAGCACTGCGGGATCGGGCCGGAGGATCTGGCGTGCATCGCGGAGGTCAACGACGACAAGTTCGGCAAGTTCACCCCCGGCAGCGCGATCCCGATCGTGTCCGAGGAGCAGGCGCGTGCCATGGCGCCCGACCAGTTCTTCGTGCTGCCTTGGCATTTCCGCACCATGATGCTGGAGCGGGAGAGCGCTTTCCGCGCGGCGGGCGGGCGGTTGGTGTTCCCGCTGCCGGAACTGGACGTGGTGTGAGATGACCATCGTCGTCACGGGCGCGGCCGGGCAGGACGGCACGCTGCTGTCGGACCTGCTCGCCGGGCGCGGCGAGCGCGTGCTGCGCATCGGCCGCGACGGCCCGGTCGACATCACCGACGCCGCCGCGGTCGAGGAATTCGTCGCCGCCGAACGCCCCCAGCAGGTCTACCTGCTGGCGGCGGTGCAGCATTCCTCGCAGGACGACCACGGCGACCCGCGCGAGCTGGCCCGCGCATCCCATCGGGTGAACACGCTGCCGGTGCAGCATTTCGCGGAGGCGATCGATCGCCACCGCACCGGCACCCGCCTGTTCTACGCGGCCTCGTCGCACGTCTTCGGCTCCGAGGGCGACGCGGTGTGCGACGAGAACAGCGGGCTGCGGCCGGACTCCATCTACGGGGTGACCAAAGCGGCCGGCCTGCTGGCCTGCCGCGCCTACCGTGCCCGCGGCGTCTTCGCGGCAGCCGGCATCCTGTTCAACCACGAATCTCCCCTGCGCGCAGAGAAATTCGTCACCCGCAAGATCGTGCGCGCCGTCGCCAGGATCCAGCGCGGTGAGACCGGCGCGGTGGAGGTGGGCAGGCTGGACGCGGGCGCCGACTGGGGATACGCCCCGGACTACGTCGAGGCGATGACGCGGATCCTGGCGCTCGACGAGCCGGACGAGTTCGTCGTCGCCACCGGCGAACACCACACGGTCGCGCAGTTCTGCGCGGCGGCGTTCGGCATGGCCGGACTGGACTGGCACGACCATGTCCGCGAACGCTCCTCGGTGCTCACCCGCGGCGGGCGACCGCGAGTGGGCGAGGCGAGGAAGTTGCGCGCGCGGACCGGGTGGCGCCCTTCGGTGGATTTCCACGGCATGGTGCGGGCCATGCTCGTCGCCGAGGGCGTGCGCCTTGCTGAGCAATCGAGGCCGGTACGCACCGGCGGAACGGATGGATGACGTGACCCTGAACGACGAGAACGTTCTCGCCGCCCACTTGATCTCCGTCGCCGACGGCGTTCCCGAGGAGACCGCCGCCCGGATCGGCGAGATCGGCACCGAGACCGTCGCCGACGCGGTGCTGAAGGAGATCGCCTGGCGCGCGGGCTACGGCGCCCGCCCGGGACAACCGGTGACCGCGGTGTTCGAACTGACCCACGAGGGCAAACAGCTGGACTACCTGGTCACCTTCGGCGCCGAGGACCCCGCGATCGCGCCGGGCACCCTGGAGGATCCGTGGCTGGTGGTGCGCCAGGATCTGGTGGAATTGCTGCGCGCGGTCTACGGGCCGCCCGACGCCGCCCTTGGCACCCGCGCCATCACGATCAAGGACGAGCCGGGACCGGGCAGTTTCGCGCCCGACGACCCGTGGCGACTGGCCCGCGACGCCGCCGCCGTAGCCGCCGACCGCATCGTCACCGCCTGCCGTCCCCACCACTACGACCTCAACGGGCTGTCGCTGCACTTCGGTTCGGACAAGTGGGGCGGGCACTGGTACACCCAGCACTACGAGCGGCACTTCGCGCCGCTGCGCGACAGCCGGGTCCGCATCCTCGAACTGGGTATCGGCGGATACACCGCCCCCGACGTCGGCGGCGCGTCGCTGCGGATGTGGAAGCAGTACTTCCGCCGCGGCCTGGTGTTCGGGCTGGACTACTTCGACAAGTCCGGCATCGCCGAGCCGCGCCTGCAACCCCTGCGCGGCGATCAGGGCGATCCGGCGTTCCTCGACGGGCTCGGCAACTCGCTCGGCCCGTTCGACATCATCATCGACGACGGCAGCCACATCAGCGGCGACGTGATCGCCTCGTTCGGTGCGCTGTTCGCCCACCTGCGGCCCGGCGGACTGTACGTGGTGGAGGACACTCAGACCTCCTACTGGTCGGGCTGGGGCGGAAGCAGCACCGCGACCGACGATCCGGCCACCACCATCGGTTATCTGAAAACCCTGGTGGACGCGCTGCACCACCAGGAATTCGAGAAGGAATCCGGCCGAGCGGCAGGCGCTTTCGACGACTGGATCGGGGCGCTGCACTTCTACCACAACATCGTGGTGATCGAAAAACGCCGCGCTGCCGAGCAATCGGCTCCATCATGGGTGCCTCGGCACACCAATCCGATGGAGTGGATGAAGCCGAAGGAGTGATCGGATGAAGTTTCTAGTCGTGCCGGTGCCCTCGTCGGGCCATCTGCTGGCGATGGTGCCGTTCTGCTGGGCGCTGCGCCAGGCAGGCCACGAAGTGCTGGTCGCCTCGCGCAACGACGTGACGGCGACGGCGCTGCGCTCGGGGCTCAACGCCGTCGAGGTGACCGCGCTGAACGTGCCGATGGACCGATTACGCACCCAGGTGAACCCGGGCATGTTCCCGCTGCCGCTGTTCGCCGACCGCGACCAGTCCAGCGGACAGGGCTTGTGGCAGATCGCCGCGCAGAATTGGCACAACCACGCCCGCCAATACCTCGAGACGTTCGCCGCGGTGGCCACCGACTGGGGCGCGGAGGTGATCCTCACCGACCCGCTGGCCACCATCGGCCGCGCGCTCGGCGCGCAACTGGAGCTGCCGGTGCTGGTGCACCGCTGGGGCATCGACCCCACCGGCGGTCCCTTCACCGACCGCACCGCCGCACTCGCCGAGGAGGCGGGCACTCGGTTGGCCGATCCGGTGGCCGTGCTCAATATCTGCCCGCCGCGGCTGCAAGCGCCCGACGCTCCGCCGAGCATCCGGCTGGGCTACGTCCCGTTCAACGGCACCGGCGTGCTGCCGCCGTGGCACCGCAACCAGCACGGCCGCAAACGGATCGCGGTCTGCATGGGCGGCAGCACGCTCGGCCTGACCGGTCCCCGGCCGCTGCAGTCCGTGCTCGCCGCGCTGGCCGCCGTCGACGACGCCGAGGTCGTCGTCGCGCTCTCGGCACCGGACCGGGCCACGGTCGGCGAACTGCCCGACCATGTCCGTGTCGTGGAAGAGGTTCCGCTGAACCTCTTCCTGTCCAGCTGCGATCTGCTCGTGCATCACGGCGGCTCGACCACCGGCCTCACCGCAGGCTGGTTCGGCCTGCCGCAACTGGTGCTGCCGCAGATGTTCGACCAGTTCGATTACGCCAGGGGCCTGGTGCGCAGCGGGGCCGGGCTGGCCGCCGAGACCGCTGCCGGGCAAGGCGACGTCGAGGCGCTCACCACCGCGATCCGCACGCTGCTGCGCGAGCCGCGTTTCCGCGCCGCCGCCGAACAGATCGGCGCCGACCTGCGCGCCGCGCCCGCACCGGGCGACGTGGTGTCCCAGGTTGTTCCGCTGCTGGCCGAGCACGCCGGAGCAGCGACCAGATAGACCGTCCGCGCGGCCCGAACCGGGCGGCGCGGGAACCGAAAGCCGTAGGTTGCAGATGATATCCAGGACATGGACCAGGTTCCGTGGTTCGCTCGACTACTACGCCGCGATGTACGCGGTGTTCGTGGTCGGCATTCTCGTCCCCGTCGTGATGATCGTGCTCGCGCTCACCGGCCTACCGGGCCCCGTGACCGCCGTGCTCGGCATCGTGTGCGCGGCGGTGCTGTTCGTGCTGTTCGTGCCGAGGGTGCCCGACGAGTGGCGGGAGGTGGTGCGCAGCAAACCGATCGTGGTGCGGGTGCTGTGGAGCCTGGTGATCGTGCTCGTCGTCGCGGTCCTGGCCCGGTTGACACAGTTCATCCTCGACGCCGACAACGTGGACGCCTCGCTGTCGGCCGACGACGACTTCCTGGTCAAGAAGACCCACCTGTCCGGCTACATCAGCGGCGCGCTCATGGCCGAACACGACCCGGCCGGTCTCTACGACCGTCACCGCTACGAGTCGCCCCACGCGGATTCGATCCTGCCCGCGGTGACACCGCAGGATCGCGACGCCTACCTCTACCCGCCGCCGTTCCTGCTGCTGCCGCGATTGCTGCTGCTGTTCAGCCACGACTTCGCCACGCTGCGGGCGCTGTACTACTCGCTGTACGTGGCGATCGTGCTGGTGGCCATGTTCGCCATCGCCCGCTGGGTCGGCGGCAGGCAGGGCGGGGTGCTGGCGGCGCTGACCCCGGTGGTGTGGATCAGCCTGCCGACGCTGGCGACGATGCAGATCGGCAACGTCCACGTGCTGGTGCTGTATGTCGGCGGTGCGGGCGCGATGGCGCTTTTCCATCTGCGGCGCAATATCTTCGGCGGCGCGGCGCTGGCGTTCGCGATCGCCGCCAAGGTGTCCCCGGCGATTCTGCTGGTCTATCTGCTGGTCCAGCGGCGCTGGCGGCCCGCGGCCTGGACGGCCGTGTTCGGCGGCCTGTATTCGCTGGCGACGTTGGCGATCTTCGGTTGGGAGCCGTGGCGGCAGTTCTTGTCCGACGGCACCTGGAAGCGGCTGGCCAGCGGGGAGTTCCACCAGTTCGTGCTGGTCGAACGCGCCAATCAGCTGGTCAACTATTCGCCGTTCGGGCTGCCCTACAAGGCGAACATCATGGGCTGGGACATCGGCGATCCGGTCGGTCCCGCTCGCGTGATCACCAACGTCTACACCTTGCTGCTGCTGATCCTGGTGGCGGTCACCGCGGTGCGCATCCACCGGCGGCTGTCGGCGGGGGCCGAAGGGCCGCGGGTGCGCGCCGAGCAGCTGGCCATCTGGCTGGCGGTGTTGACGCTGGCGTCGTTCCGCGCGCCGTTCGGGCCGTGGGTGTACATCGCGGTGGGCGCGGTGTGGATGCTGGCGGTGTACGCGGGGCTGATGCGCGGCGGCAAACGCACCGTCGCACTGCTGACGGTGGCCTGGCTGATCATCGCGGTCTACAACGAGAACGTCTACTTCACGCTGGTGGCGCAGACGATCATCTACGTGGCCTGCTTCTTCGTGGCCTGGCGGGCGAGCGCGGGCACCGAGCCGGAACCCACGCCGCCGCAGGAGGACTCCCCACAGACGGAACGGGTCGCCGCGGCATGAGCACCTATTGTGTGATCGGCGCGGGCGCGGCAGGTCTGGCGACCGCACGCGAATTCGCCGCGCACGGTTTGGATTTCGAGGTGCTCGAAGCGGCCGACGGTATCGGCGGGATCTGGGACGCCCGCCGCCCGGACTCGCCGGTCAGCCGCAACACTCACGTGATCGCTTCCAAAGGGGTGCAGGCGTTTTCGGGTTTTCCGATGCCCGAGGACTATCCCGACTATCCCGGGCACGAACTCGTGCTGCGCTACCTCAACGCCTACGCCGACGCTTTCGAGCTGTGGCCGCGGATCCGGTTCAACACCGCGGTGCAGCACGCCGAGCCCGGCGGTGACGGCTGGTCGGTGACGCTGGCCGACGGATCCGAGCGGCACTACGCGGGAGTCGTCATCGCCACCGGCCACGACCGCACCCCGCGCCGCATCGACATCCCCGGCTCGGGCACGGTGCCCGTGCTGCATTCGAGCGAGTACCGCGATCCCGAACAGGTGCTCGGCAAGCGGGTGCTGGTGATCGGGGCCGGGCAGTCGGCGGCCGACATCCTGTCCGACTGCGCGGTCAACGCCGCGCTGACCCTGCACAGCAGCAGGCGCGGGTTCTACTGCATGCCCAAGTACATGCTGGGCCGCCCGACCGACAGCATGCTGCAGGGCCGGATGTGGCGGCCGCTGCGCAAGCGGGCCTTCGAGCGGCTGTTCTCCTATCTGCGCGGCCGCTCCCGCTCGTTCGGGCTGCCGGTGCCCGATTTCGCCGAGGGCATCGTCATCCCGATGCTCGGCGACCAGTTGCACCACTACTACACGCACGGCGACATCACACCCAAACCCGACGTCACATCGATCGACGACGACCGGGTGACCTTCGCCGACGGCACCGAGGAGAAGGTCGATCTGGTGGTGCTGGCCACCGGTTTCGTGCCGAACTACCCCGTCGTCGACCGAACTCTGTTGAACTGGGCCGACGGCAGCCTGCGACCGGGTTTGTACCTCAACATCTTTCCGCCGCACACCCGCGACTTGTTCGTGATCGGGATGGTGCGGCCGATCGGCTCGCATTGGGACGTCTACGAGAAGCAGGCGGAGTTGGTCGCCGAATATCTGCGCGCCAAGGCGAACGACCCGGTGCGGGTCGAGCGTTTCGACCGCGCCACCCAGGGCCGCCAGCCCGACCTGTACGCCGGGCTGCGGCTCTATCACGCCGAGCAGTACCCGCTGGTGGTGGAGAAACAGGACTACGTGAACCAGCTGCGCAAGCACGCCAAGCTCTTGAAGTGAAAGGTCGGACCATGAAAGCACCCGGGCCCGGTCTGGTGGAAACCGGACGCATGCTGCCGAAACTGGCGAAGAACCCGCTGACGACGGTGGGCGCGTTGCTGGACGGCTACGGCGACGTCGTGCGGGTCAAGGCGGGCCCGATGCTGGTCTACCTCGTCGCGGATCCGGCGATGACCGAGTACGTCCTCAAGGACAACTACACCAACTATCGCAAGAGCCCGATCTACGACGAGTTCAGCATCCTGCTCGGCGACGGGCAGCTGACCACCAACAACCTGGAGTACTGGCGTAGACAGCGCAAACTCATCTCCCCGGCGTTCTCCCACTCGCACGTCAAGGGTTTCGCCGACGACATCACCGACAGCGCCGCGGCGATGCTCGACAGCTGGGACGCCGCGGCCGGAGAATTTCGCGACATCTACGACGACTACGTCAAGCTGCTGCTCGCGGTGACCGGCCGGATCCTGTTCAGCATCGACCTGTCCACCGACACCACACAGGTGACCGACGCGATGCGCGCGGCGTTCGCGCTCATCATGAAGCGGGTGAACGCGCCGGTGAAGCTACCGCAGTCGTTCCCGACGCCGGAGGCCCGCCGGGTCGCGCGCAAGGTCGGCGAACTCGACGACGTGGTGCGCCATCTCATCGACGAACGCCGCCGCGGCGGCGACACCAGCGACGTGCTCACCGCGCTGGTGCGCGCTCGCGACGAGGGCGGGCAGGGCATGCGGGAGGAGGACTTGCTCAACGAGATCAAGACCTTGCTGGTGGCCGGTCACGAGTCACCGGCCAACGCGCTGTCGTGGGCGTGCTACCTGCTGGCCACCCATCCCGAGATCCAAGAGCGACTGGCCGAGGAGGTGCGCTCCGTGATCGGCGACCGCACGCCCACCTTCGCCGATCTGGGACAGCTCAACTACTGCCGCATGGTGATCGAGGAGACGATGCGGCTGTATCCGCCCGCCTGGATCGTCGAACGCACGCCGATCGCCGATGACGAGATCGGCGGCTACCACGTGCCCGCGGGCGCGCGGGTCACGTTGTGCATGTACTACATCCACCGCGACAAACGTCTGTGGGACGACCCGGAGCAGTTCCGTCCCGAGCGTTTCGCCGACGCCGCAGTGGCCGAACGGCACAAGTTCGCGTTCTTCCCGTTCTCCGGCGGTCCGCGCATCTGCCTGGGCAAGGACATGTCGATGACGGAGATGGTGCTGATCCTGGCCATGACGGTGCAGCGTTTCCGCCTCGAACTCGACGACACCCACCCGGTGGTGCCGCTGGCTTCGGTGAACCTGCGCCCGGAGTTCGGCATCCGCATCCGCCCGGTCCGCCGCGTCCCCGAACCCGTCACGACCTGACCTCGCCCGCCGGCGCAGACGTGGCGATCGACGTCGCCGAGGGTTGCCGAAAGGCGTGCCGGACTCGGCGGCGTGCGATGAGTGAGCAGGTTAGGGCACGAGCACGATTTTGCCGTGGGTGTGTCTGCGTTCGAGTTCGGTGTAGGCCTGGCGGACCTGTGTCAACGGATAGACGTTCGCGATAGGAACTTCGAGGTGTCCGTCGGCGATCAGCTCGGCCAATTCGGCGAGCACCTCGGCGCCCGGCCTGCCGTTGGGCCCGGGTTCGGTCTTGACCCCATACTTCGCGGCTGCTGCGAAATCGATGAGGGTGTCGATCCGTTCGATTGCGACGCCGAGAGCGAGGGCCAGTTCGACGTACCCGCCGCCGTAGGTGTCGATGACGGCATGGACGCCGCCCGGTGCGGCGGCCTTGATCCGGTCCATGACGCCGTCACCGTATGCGACGGGGATCACGCCGTGGCTGTGCAGCCACTCGTGGTTGCCCTCGCTCGCCAGACCGATGACCGTGGCTCCGGCACGGCGCGCGAGCTGAACCGCGAACGAGCCGACTCCTCCGGCGGCTCCGGAGACGACGACGCTCTCGCCCTTCTCCAGCTGTACGGAATGCACTGCCCCCCAGGCAGTCACACCGGCAATGTATAGGCCGCCCGCCACCTCCCATGGGACGTTGCGCGGTTTGGGTGTGAGGTTGTCGACGTCGACGAGGGCCAGCTCGGCCTGGGCGGCCCGCTTCTCGGAGAATCCGATCACCTCGTCGCCGGGCGAGAATCGGTCGGCTCCGGCGCCGATCTCGACGACGACTCCGGCTAGATCGCTGCCCTGTCCGGAGGGAAAGGTCGAGGGAAAGATGTCCGTCATCGCACCGGTGCGTAATGCCGCCTCACCGGGGTTGATGCCTGCCGCTCTCACCTGCACGAGGACCTGCCCTTCCCCGGGCACCGGGCGATCGACCTCCTCGATCCGCAGGACGTCGACTCCGCCGAATTCGTCGTACCTGACTGCCTTTGTCATTGTTTTGCTTCTCCTCCGGCGCGCCAGGCGCAGCCGACTTCGGGAACGGTTCGCACGGGTGTGCCCGTCACCAGGGCACTGTTCCGGCGTCGTTGAGGAATTCGCCGGTCGGTCCGTCGTCGGGCAGGGTCGCGAGATGAATCGCGATGGCCGCCCCCTGTTGCGGTGTACGGTCGCCGCTGAAACCGGTGAAGTCGGTGGCGGTCAAACCGGGACAAGCTGCATTGATCAGGATGTTGGTATCACTCAGCTCCTTGACGTACTGGATGGTGACGGCGTTGAGGAAGGTCTTCGACGCCAAATAGGCAGCAGGCACTGGCCCCATGTCGATGCCGGGTGTGGTTTGCAGCGCGAGCGAGCCGACGCTGCTGGACATGTTGACGATTCGCGGTGAGGCCGAGGCGCGCAGCATGGGCAGCATCGCGTTGGTGACGCGGATGACCCCGATCACGTTGGTTTCCACGATAGCTCGCACGGTCGCGGGATCGACCGTGGTCGGTGTCTGCGGCATATCGCCGGTGACGCCGTTGATCGCGGCATTGTTCACCAGGACGTCGAGCCCTCCGGCATGGTCGGCGATCAATTCGGCCGCCGCGGCCACACTCGCGTCGTCGGTCACGTCGAGCGGCACACCGAACGCATCGGTCCCGGCCGCGCGTAGCTTCTCCACCGCGGTGTCGCGGCGTTGCCGATCCCGCGCGCCCACACCGATTCGCCAGCCGAGGGCGCCCAGGCCCGCCGCGATCTCGTATCCGATTCCTTTGTTCGCGCCGGTCACCAGCGCGATCGTCTGTTCACTCACACCGCCGATCCTGCTGCGGTTCCGGGTGCGGCGTCCAAGACCGGTCGGGTGGGCGTCGATACCGCACGGGTATCGGTCGTGGTGAGCGCCGGATACGATGACGTGGTGGAGACGCGGGAGTTGCGGTACTTCGTTGCCGTCGCCGAAGAGTTGCACTTCGGGCGGGCGGCACAACGGCTCTCCATGGCGCAACCACCACTCTCGCGAGCCATCCAGCAGCTCGAACGGCGGCTCGGAGTCGTCCTGCTGCACCGCACCGCTCGCGCCATCGCCTTGACCGAGGCCGGGGCGGTGCTGCTGCGCGAGGCCCGGACCGCGCTCGACGCGGTCGAAGCCGCCGAGCGCCGCACCCGCCGCGCCGCGGCCGACCAGCCGGGTCTGGTGCTGGTCACCAAGGCCGGCGCGGCCAGGGAACTGTTGTCGAAGCTGCTGGACGCCTACGCTGCCGAACCGGGCGCCGTGGCCGTCGAGGTGATGCTGTGCGGGCCCGGCGAACCGGAAAGCCTGCTGCGCAACGGGCGTGCCGACGTTGCTCTGCTCCACCGGCCCTACGACACGACAGCCGGATTCGACACCGAGGATCTGCATACTGAACAGCAGGTCGTGGTCCTGCCTGCGGGTCATCCCCTCGCCGACCGGGCGCATGTGTCGTTTGCCGAGCTCAACGCCCAGACGGATCTGCCTCTGCCGCGCTGGCCGCGACGGGATGGAAGTTATCCGGACGGCCCCGGCCCGCAGGTGCGCGACCATACCCAACTGCTCCAACTGATCGCGCTCGGACTGGCCTGCGCGGTCGTGCCCGAGTCGCTGCGAACTCAGCTACGCGACGATCATGCCGTGGTGCCGGTGCCGGACGCACCAGTGGTCACGACCGTCATCGCCTGGCCGCCACACAGCAGATCCAAAGCCGTTGCCGACCTCGTCCACACTGCGACACGCCTCTGATCGGCACTGTTCGCCGACTGCACGGCTGCACCGAGCATCACCACTCCACGGGACGCTACCGGCTGACCGGGCGGCGATGGCTCGCAAGGTTCTGCACCGCCGAGATATCAGAACAGCGTGTGCGCATTCGGAGCGGCCGATAGCCGGTCGGCCCGAGCTGCGCCAACTCGGCGGCCCTAAGGTACCGGCGAAGCTGGCGTGGCCCGGTTGAGGGCCCGCGAGCTCGGGGTCTGGCCATCGGGTTCGGGCTTATCGCAGATGTTCGAAGAATATTCGCAGATCGGCTGCCAGTTGAGCCGGCGCCTCCATGGCCGGGAAGTGCAGGCCGTGCTCGAATTCGGTCCAGTGCGCCTCCGGCGGCGCCGGGACTACCTTGCGCACGGTCTCGTCCGCACTGAACACCGCGAAGCCCTGCGGTACCGCGGGCGCTCCCCAATCCGAGGAGTGCGCTTGGTCATAGAGGGTGTGCGCCGCGGTGATGCCCGCTCCGGTGAACCAGTAAAGGCTGACGGTAGTGAGCAATTGGTCGCGATCGATCGGCAAGTCGGTCCATTCCTCGAACTTCTCGGCGATCCACGCCAGCTGCAGTAGCGGCGAATCGACGAGACCGTAACCGATGGTCTGCGGTCGGCTCTGCTGGATCGACAAGTATCCGGAACCCTCCTTGCGGAAGGCGTCCATGCGCTCGAGGATCAGCTTGTCGACCGGGTCGTCGGCATCGAGGCGCTCGGCCATTCCGGGAATGAACGTCGCCACATTGGCGGCGGTCAGCGGATCGGTCACGACGTGGACGCCGATGACATGCTCGCTGTCGCGGGCGCCGACCAGGCCGGATATGCCGGCGCCGACGTCGCCGCCGTGAACCCCGTAGCGCTGGTAGCCCAGCCTGCGCATCAGCTCGATCCACGCGTTCGCGGTGCGGCCCATCGCCCAGCAGGTCGCGCTGGGCGGAGTGGAGAAGGCATAGCCGGGCAGCGACGGCGCGACCACATGGAACGCAGGCCCCTCGGCCGGGTTGACCAAAGGCTCGATGAGGTGGAGGAATTCGGCGACCGAGCTGGGATAGCCGTGGGTGATCAGCAGTGGCGTCGCGTCCGCTCGGCCGGAGCGGACGTGCAGGAAATGAATGCGCTGGCCGTCGATCTCGGTCGTGAACTGCGGATAGGAATTGAGCGCGGCTTCCTGCGCACGCCAGTCGTAGCCCGTGCGCCAATACTCCGCCAGCTCCTTCAGGTAGAGCTGCGGTATGCCGCGGTTCCAGCCGACATCGGGCAACTCGGCCGGCCAGCGGGCCTCGGCGAGCCGATGGTGCAGGTAATCGAGATCGGACTGCGCGATGTGGATGCGAAAGGGCTGGA
Organism: Nocardia sp. NPDC004718; assembly: GCF_053601535.1. NCBI lineage: Bacteria > Bacillati > Actinomycetota > Actinomycetes > Mycobacteriales > Nocardiaceae > Nocardia > Nocardia sp. NPDC004718. Next base: position 74,976 of record NZ_JBSGCA010000018.1, on the reverse strand, counting down.
TTGCGTCACTCATTGGGGTTCTCTCTGTCGGCTCGGGCGAGCGTTTCGCGCCGGTGAAACATAAGGTAGTTGCCATTGCGGAAAGGTCGGTTCCTCAATTCGGGAGAAGATGGACAAATGATCGAAACCTCGGCACGACTGCTTCGTCTGCTTTCCCTGCTGCAAGCGCACCGCGACTGGACCGGACCCGAGTTGGCCGCTCGGCTGGAGGTCACCGTGCGCACCGTCCGCAACGACGTCGACCGCCTGCGACGACTCGGCTATCCAGTCGAGGCTCGGCCGGGTGTCGACGGTGGATACCGGCTGGGTGTCGGAGGTGCGCTGCCGCCGCTGCTGCTCGATGACGACGAAGCGGTCGCGATCGCGATCGGGCTGCGCAGCGCCGCAGCCGGTTCCATCGCGGACATCGAGGAGACCTCGTTGCGTGCACTGACGAAACTGCGACAGATTTTGCCGTCGCGGCTGCGCCGTCGCGTCGACGCCTTCGGGTCGCACACCCTCGCGCTTCCCCCGCGCGGCCCGCTCGTCGATCCGGATGTGCTGACCGTGACCGCCGACGCCTGCCGCGACCATGAACGACTGCGGTTCGACTACCAGACGCATTCGGGGGCCGCCGGTCGGCGTTCGGTGGAGCCGTATCGGCTGATCAACGATCGACAACGCTGGTACCTGATGGCCTGGGACCTCGACCGCGCCGATTGGCGGACCTTTCGCGTCGACAGGATGCAGCCTCGCACACCGACCGGCCCCCGCTTCACGCCGCGGCCGCTGCCGCCCGACCGTGAGATCACCGCACGAGTCGCCCGCGGAATCGGCGAGTCGACGTGGCGTTTCCGCGCCAGGGTGATCGTGCACGCGCCTGCGGATCACGTGCGCAGCCGACTCCCGATTCCCGTCGACGTCGAGCCGTTGAGCGAGGACCGGTGCGCGTTCGAACCCGGCTCCGACCATCCGGAAATGCTGGCGCTCTACCTCGGGCTGCTCGGCGCCGACTTCGAGATCGTGGATTCACCCGAACTGGTGCGGGCTCTGCGGACGATCAGCGAGCGCTACCAGCGCGCGCTCGCCCCGTCGTCGGGTCGACGTCGTCGGTCGCCACCGACGGGCGGAGCCTTGTGATGTGGTGCCGAGGTCATGGAGTGGTGCGGTAGCGGCCCGGGGTGGTGCCGACGAGGTCGGTGAAAGCGGCGATGAAGCTGCTGGGGTTCGCCCAGCCGCAGGCGTGGGCGACGCGGGTGGTGTCGTGGCCGTCGGCGAGCAGGACGAGTGCGTGGTAGACGCGCAGCTGGGTGCGCCACTCGTAGAAGGTCATGCCGAGTTCGTTGTGGAACAGTCTGCTGAGGCTGCGGGCGCTGGCTCCGATCGTGCGCCCGAGTTCGGCCAGTGACGTGTTGTCCGCCGGGTTCTCGGAGAGGATCCGCGCGATGGCCTGCAACCGGTCGTCATGGGGTTTCGGCAGCACGAGTGGCTGTTCGTGTGCTTCCTGTAGTTCATCGACGAGGACGCGGCGAAGGCGAGCACGTGCGGCGCGGTCGTGGTCGCGTGGGCTCGTGAGGGTGAGCAGGATTTCGCGGGCGAGGGCGGAGGCCAGGAACACGGCGGGACGGTCCGGCACGAGCCGCGCCTGGGATGGGGGTAGGAAGACGATCCGCATGTCGGTGTCGCCGTGTGCCCGATGGTAGTGCGTGAACTCGGCAGGGGTCCAGGCGATTCGATTGGCCGGAACGATGGATGTGCCCCGTTCGGTGTGCACGGACAGGACGCCGCGAGCCGCGTAGACCAGGTGTCCACGCGGATGGGAGTGCACCGAACTCGTTCCCCCCGACGGCCACAGGTGCACCCCTCCGGACGGCCACAGCTGGGATGTCGGGCCGAGCTGGGGAAGTTGGCGGCCAACGGGCATGAGTTGGCATTCTATCGGTAGACGGCCACAAGGTCGCCTGGCGACAGTGGACGCATGCGTAATGACCTCCATTCAGACAGCACCGCCGCCCTGATGCGGTGTGAGACGACGGGTACGACGATGCGAGCCGCGGTCTGTGTCCGGGCGGGTGGCCCGGAGGTACTGGAGATCCGTGAACTGCCGGTGCCTGCGGTTCGGGAGGGCTGGAGCCTGGTGCGGGTGAAGGGCGTGGGCTTGAACCGCTCGGAGCTGCGAACCCGTCAGGGACATTCCCCGAACGTGCAGTTCCCGCGTGTGCTCGGGATCGAATGTGTGGGAATCGTGGCAGCCTCGACCGATCCCGTGTTGCCGGTCGGCGCGACCGTCGCGGCGGTGATGGGGGAGATGGGCCGGGAGTTCGACGGCGGCTACGCGGAGTACGCGTTGTTGCCGAACTCGCTGCTGATGCCGGTCACCACCACGTTGCCCTGGGAGATCCTGGCCGCGCTGCCCGAGACCTATTTGACCGCGCACGGCTCGCTCGACGCGTTGGGGGTGGTGCCGAACGGCGAGGGGCGGTTGCTGATTCGCGGCGGCACCTCGTCGGTGGGTATGGCGGCCGCGTCGATCGCGTCCGGCCACGGTATCGAGGTCACGGCCACCACCCGGCGGCACGACAAGATCGACGCGTTGGCCGCGGCCGGTGCCGACCACGTGCTCGTCGACGACGGTGGGTCGCTGGCGGCGGGTGTGCACGCGGTCTGGCCGGAGGGGCCGGACTATGTGCTGGATCTCGTCGGAGCGCGCACGGCGGTGGACTCCCTGCGCCTGGTCCGCCGGGGTGGGGCGGTGTGCGTGGCGGGCTCGCTCAGTGGCTGGCTCATCCACGACTTCGAGCCGATAGCGATGATCCCGTCCGGAACCAAGCTCACTGCCTTCCACAGCGACAACATGAAGGGCAGCGCGGGCGCGACCGTGCTGCAGCGGGTCGTCGACGAGGTCGAGGCAGGCGTCTACCGACCCAACGTCGACCGTGTCTTCGGCCTGGACGACATCGTGGCAGCCCACCGGTACATGGAGGACAATCGGGCCACCGGAAAGATCGTGGTGGTGCCCTGAGCGCTCTGCGGGCTCATGGCCGGTTCCTGGGACGCTTGTCAGCGAGCCAGCGCCTGGTCGCGGGGGACAGGGTGCACAGCAGCCCCGTACAGGAGAAAAACAGGAGCGTGCCGACGAAAACCAGGTCGCGGGTACGGCTGTCGCCACCCAGACTGGCTCCGGCTCCGACCAAGCCGACCAGCGTGAGGATCCCGGTACCCAGCGCCACGGCGATGCGGCCCGCTCGCTTGCGCCGGAACAGTGCGATCGAGCCGCCGAGCAGCACCAGTGCCATCGTGGTGGAGATCGCCATGGGGGCGAGAAGTTCGAGGGCAACCTCACGCCGCGTCTGGCGGTGACCGTATTCGATGTGCGGGGTCATCAGCTCCATCACCCCGTTGGCGATGATCAGACAGAAGACCAGCCCGAAGCCGAACGCGACGACGGCGCCGATCCTGGGGACGACGCCGGATGGCCGGACCGGATCGTGGAGGGGCGTGAGCGGTTGCAGCGGCGGGAGCTGCTCGGCGGGCCACCGGGGCTCCGAAGGCTGGTTCAGCAGGGTCGGGGCCGAACGTGGCCACAGGTCGACCGCCGTGGCCGGGTGGCCGGAACGCCTGTCGACGAAAGTCCGCGCGGGCGCTGCGGCGGGAGCGTCGCCGCGCAGGGCCGCCGCCGCGGCCACCGCGAAGTCGCCGCAGCTGGCGAAGCGTTCGTCCCGGTGCTTGGCCAGCGCGCGAGCGATCACCTCGTCGAGTCGCGGTGGCAGGTCGGGACGGAAATCGCTGATGCGCGGCACCGGCTTGGCGATGTGTCCGGCGACGATTTGACCGGGATTGGTCGAGGGGAACGGTGGCTGCCCCGCCAGCATCGTGTAGAGGGTGCAGCCGAGGGAGTATTGATCGGCGCGGTGATCGACCGGCTCACCGGACAGTTGCTCCGGCGAGGCGTAGGCGAGGGTGGCGGTGAACGTTCCGGTGGCGGTCAGTTTGGTGTCCGCGTCGAGTATTCGCGCGATACCGAAATCGGTGAGCAGCGCGCGGGTTTCACGACCGGCTTCCGGCTCGGCGATCAGGATGTTGGCCGGTTTGATGTCGCGATGCAGCACACCTCGGCTGTGGGCGTAGTCCAGCGCCTTCGCCGTATCGCCGACGATCTGCAGGACCTGTTCGGGGCGGGTGTTGCGTGGATCGAGCCGCGCAGCGTCGGTGCCACGGACGTACTGCATGGAAATCCACAGGTGCCCGTCCTCGGTGCCACGATCGTAGACGCCGACGATGCCCGGATGCTCCAGGCGCGCAACCACATTGGCTTCCTGTTCGAACCGCCTGCGCAGCTCCTCGTCCTCGGACACCGCGCGATTGAGCAGCTTGAGCGCCACCAGCCGCGGCAGACGCGGGTGCCGGGCCAGATAGACGGTGCCCATACCGCCCTGTCCGAGCACGCCTTCGATCACGTAGCCGGCGAATGACTCGTGCTGCCTCAACACCGATGGCCCCCTTCTAGACCCCAGCCCACCCGGACCGCAGGCAGCATCACCCTCGCTTCCGAACCGGAGAACCAGCAGCGCTCACGCTGCGATCGACAAGGCGGTGCCGGACGTCGCGGTGGGTGTTTGCACGCGGGAGCAGGCGGCGCAGCTCGCACCGCGGATCAGCCATCCCCGCCGAAGTGTGTCGGCTGTCGCGAACCAGGCCTGCCACGGCGGATCCGAGGAAGGGATCCACCAGCGGGTTGCGGTGGTCGGCACCGGGGGAGGACAGCCACCGGACATGGCTCGATGTCGTCGATCGCACAGATCGTGTTGTTCAGCAGCGGTTTCCGCTGGCTTGTTTGCCGCCCCGGCTGGGCGCGTGATCCGTGAGGGAAGGCTGTCGATGTCCGAAAACAGCTGGTGTAGTGATGATCAGGATAGTTCCGGCGGCCAGCGCGATGCCGGACCACAAGGGCAGAGATGCGGCCCGGGTGTGGCTCAGCAGAGCGGCTCCGAGCGCGGAGCCACCGGTTATGCCGAGTTGGTAGGACACGACGTAGGCGGCGGACGGGACGTCCGGGGCGTCCGGAGCTGCGCGGAGGACAGCGTGTTGCAGGATTACCGGCAAGGCCGCCGCGGCGGCGCCCCACAGCATGACGAGGACGAAGACGACCCAGCCGAGGTGCGCGATGCCGAGCGCCGTCACCGCGCAGGTCAGCGTCGTGGCCACGATGAGAGCGGTGCGACGCGGATGGGTATCGAGTGCGCGTCCGACGAGAGTTACACCGAATAAGCCCGCGATGCCGTATCCGGCCAGAACGATTACCAGCAGCGATCCGCTCAACCCGGCCGGTGCGATCAGTAGGGTCAGGTAGGTGTAGCTCACATAGTGGCCGACGACCAGTGCGGTCGTGACGAGGCAGACTATGACAACTGCTCCGAGACCGAAGGTGTCGCGGCTGCGTATCTCGCGCGGTGGTGGGGGTGTTGCGGGTAACGCGGCTCGTAGCAGGATCGCGGTGGCGCCGGCCGCACCGGCGAGCGTGAGTGAGGCTGCGCGCCAACCCAGTTCGTGTGCCAGGCCGGTGGCGATCGGCGCACCGGCGATCAGGCCCAGTGACGAGCCCGCGAAGACCGTCGCGGTCGCCCGGCCGCGCATTCCGTCCGGTGCGTACTGTGCCGCTACCACGGGGATCTGTGACCACACCAGGCCGTGTGCGATCGCCGCCACGCCGCGTGCCAGTGCCGCGACCGTGAAGTTCGGAGCCAGAGCGAATGTCACCTGCGAGAGGGCCAGCAGCGCAAGGGAGGCGGTGAGGGCGCGACGCCGGTCCAGCCGCCGACAAGCCCACACCGCCGGCAGCGTCGCCGCCCCGGCCGCGATCGCGTAGACCGTGAGCAGGAGCCCAGCCGTGGCGGGGGCCACATGCAATCCCATGGCGAGATCGTTCAATGCGCCGATCGGAAATAGCTCGGCGGTCAGGTACACGAACAGTGCCAGGCCCAGCACCGCCAATCGTCCGTACAGTGCACCGGCCGTGGTCGTTCGCGCTGCGGCCATTCGCGTCATCGCGGCAGGCGGTCCAGGAAGGAGGACACTTCCGCAACCCACGGCCCAGCCTCGGCAGGCGTGAATATATGCCCGGCCGAGGGGTATTCGATCAGTTCGGCACCGGCGATGCCAGAAGCCAACTGGCGAACGGTATCCGGCAACACGACCCGGTCCTCGCCACTCACGACGACGAGGGTGGGCACGTCGACGGCGGCGAGCAGCGGCCGAATGTCGGTGCGGGTCACCAGCTCTACATGATCGGCGCCGCCGAGGGGGTAGCCGGCGCGGATCTGCCCGACCGCTACCGCGTGCTCGTCCTCGGACACATTTGTGAGCGTTCCAGGTGAGTTGGCGTAGAAGAGCAACTCCGCCAAGACGTCGAAGTCGCCGCGCTCGGCCAGATGCCGCCACACACGGGCCAGTGCACGTGCCTGCGCGTCCGGATACACCAGCCCGACGGTCAGTACCAGTGCGCTGACGTGCTCGGGATGCCGGGTGGCTGCGGTCACGGCGACAGCAGAACCCAGCGAGAGCCCGACGATCGGAAATCGTTCTGCACCGGCCTCCAAGGCGGTCGCGACCACGGTGTCGGCGAGTTCATCGATCGACAGCGGCGCGGTCGCCTTCGGTGTTTTGCCGGCGCCGGGATAGTAGGGTCCGACGAATCGCCGATCGGCAATGGTGTCGATGAGTGGTGCGAAGTTCTCGCGGACTCCACCACCGGCGCCGTGGGCGAGAGCGACCACCGGACCGGCACCGCTGTCGACGACGTCTACCTGGTCCAACAACTGCCGACGCTGCGTATCGGAAATCATGCCGCGAACCTAAGCGTTGACGTTGGCGTGAAGGTCAAGACGAAATCCGGACCACGCAGGTCACGGCATGCGGATCGGTGAACTCGCCCGCCGCTCGGGCACGACGACGCGCGCATTGCGCTATTACGAGGAGCAGGGCCTGCTCGCGTCCGAACGGACCGACAACGGCTACCGGGACTACGATGAGGCGTGTCTGATGCGAGTCCGCCAGATCCGGGCACTGCTCGACGCCGGATTCAACTCGCAAACCGTCGCGCAACTGCTGCCCTGTGCCAGCGGCCCGCGCCCACAGCTGGAACTGTGCCCCAACATCGTCGCAGCCATGCAAACAACCCTGCAGCGCATCGAATCCGACCTGGAGACCCTCAGCAGCCACCATGCAGCGGTGTCCTCGTTTCTCGACGATGAATCCTACTCGGATTCCGCCTGAGAAGATTCGCCCCGGCACACGGTCGTGGACGGCGGAGGATCCCCACTCCGAGTCATCCCAACGGCTCGACCCGGCGGCGCAGCAGGCAGAATTCGTTCCCCTCCGGGTCGGCCAGCACGTGCCACGATGCGGTGCCGGACTGGCCGATGTCGACCTTCCGGGCACCGGCGGCCAGTAGCCGCTCCAGTTCGGCGTCCTGATCGCGGTCGGTGGGATTCACGTCGAAGTGCAGAGGGAGTTTCCCGTGCTTCGGCTCGACGCTGCGAATGAACACCACTGTGGGCTGCGGCCCGCCGAAGCCGGTTCCAGGTGGACCGATCTCCAAAGCGTCGCCTTCCCAGCCGAGTTCGACATAGCCGAGTACTGCGCACCAGAAGTCCGACAGCCGTTGCGGGTCGGCGCAGTCGATGACGAGTTCGGTGATCCGGCAAGCCATGGACGCGACACTACGCGCGCAAGAAACGTCGGTTCCATAGGCGGCGGACACTCGATCTCGGTCCTCTCGAGTGCTGTCTCGCCCGCAGTTGCGGCTCAGCCGAGCAATTGCCGGCTCAATGCCAGCAGTTCAGCGGTCGACAGGGCTTCTTCCACCACCGGCGGTGGTGGATCCGCCGCCGACGCAGGTGTGGACGGTGGAGCGCCTTGCGGGTACGCGGGAGTGAGGCGGATGTCGAGTTCCGCGGCAAGCAACTCGACGGTGGGGCAGCCCCAGATGACGGCGGCGGGGACGTCGATACCGAGGCGGGCGCCGAGGCGGGCCGACAGCTCCACGGCGTGCACCGAGCCGATCCCGAGCTGTTCGAAGTTCTGCCGGGCGGCCACACGGTCGGGCGCGATGCCGACGACTTCGGCGAGTTCGGTGGTGACCAGGGCGGCGAGCGCCGCGACGCCGGGTGCGTCGGAACGTCGAGGCTCGCTGGACCCGGCAGACGACGCGAGCGCCGCCGGGTGCCGTACGGTCACGAACGACTCGACAGCTTCGGTCGCGGTCTCCGACGATACGACCGGCGCTGCCTGCGAGTTCGGAATCCAATCGTGCGAGAGGTCGGAGAGGGTGGGCCCGTAGTCCCGCGAAGGCGACGCGGGTTCGGCGAGTGCCTCGCCTGGGGGCTGCGGCTCCGCCCAGTGCCGTTCGCGCTGGAAAGGATAGGTGGGTAGGGAGACCGGTCGGCCGGGCGGGTTCACCGCAGCCCAGTCGGGCTCGACGCCACGCTCGAACAGCGTGCCCGCTGCGTGCAGCAGGTCGCGGTGATCCACCGTGCCGGGACGCAGGGCCGCGGACAACACGACACCCAGCACCGCGTTCTCGTCTCTGTCCGCGTCCGTCGCAGCCCCGTCGAGGTAGGCGTCGAGGAATTCGACGACCTTGTCCACCTCGTCGGCCACTATCGAAATCCGGTGCCGGAAGGAGGTTCTCGTGGCCAGTGTGTGCGCGAGGTCGCCCAAACGGATGTCGGGGTCGCGCACGAGATGCTCACGCAGCCGACGTGCGTGCTCCCGCAAAGCGGCTTCGGTGCGGGCGGACAGCACCACCAGCCGCTCCGAGACGCCGCTGTCGACGACCGGATCGGGTGGGGGCGCTGCTTCGGCGATGACGTGGGCGTTCGAGCCGCCGAAACCGAACGCGCTCACCGCGGCGCGGGCGGGGCCGTCGTGCCGCGGCCACGCCATCGCGGTGTCGGCCACGCGCACTCCCGTCGCGGCGGGATCGAATTCGGCGGGTGCGTGGTCGAAATGGAGGCTGCGCGGTATCCGGCGATGCGACAGGGCCAGCGCGACCTTCACCAGTCCGGCTTTGCCCGCGGCCGCTTCGGTGTGCCCGATGTTGGTTTTGATCGAGCCGACGATCAGCGGTGCGCCGGGGGCTCTGCCGGTGCCGTAAACCTCTGCCAGTGCGGTCAGTTCGGCGTGGTCACCGACGGCGGTGCCGGTGCCGTGCGCCTCGACGTAGTCGATCGTCGAGGCGTCCACACCCGCTCGCGCGCAGGCCCGCCGCAATAGCTGCCGTTGCCCGTCGGCGCTGCTGGCGGGCATGGAGCGGTGCCTGCCGTTGTTGTTGGTGGCGCTACCCAGCAGGGTGCAGTAGACGCGGTCGCCGTCGCGCAACGCTTGTCGCAGCGGCTTGAGCACGACGACCGCACCGCCTTCGCCGCGCACGTAGCCGTCGGCGGAGGCGTCGAAGGTGTGTGACCGGCCGCGTGCGGACAGCACACCCAGCGCGGACAACCCGATCGCGGTCTCCGGTATCAGATTCAGTTGCACGCCACCGGCGACGGCCAGCGCGCTCTCACCCGTCCGCAACGCCTGGCAGGCCAGGTGCACCGCCACCAGCGATCCGGCGCAGGAAGCGTTCACGGTCATGCTGGGACCGTCGAAACCCAGGAAGTACGACACCCGGTTGGCGATCACACCCTCGACATCTCCGGTACTGGTGAACGGGGTGATGGCGGTGACGCCCCTGGCGAGTTTGACGGCGCGATAATCGTTGAATTTGTTGGCGAAATACACGCCGGTGTCCGGCACCCGGTCGGGTCGGATCGCCGCGTCTTCGAAGGCTTCCCAGGCCAATTCGAGTGCCAAGCGCTGCTGCGGATCCATATCGGCCGCCTCACGCGGGGTGATCCCGAAGAACTCGGCGTCGAAACCGGCGACATCCGCCACATACCCGCCCGCGACCGACACCGTCTTGCCCACCGCGGCGCGATCGCGCCCGCGGTGGTCGCCGGACCAGCGACCGGGCGGCGGCTCGTCGGCGATCGCGTCGGTCTCCTCGATCAGCAACCGCCACAACGCCTCCGGAGAATCGGCGTCGCCGGCGAAGCGACAGCTCATGCCGATCACGGCGATCGGCTCCGCGCCGACGCGGTCCGGCCGAGAGCGGGCGTGCCGCTTGGTCTTTTTCACGCTACTCACCTGCCCGCGATCCACCGACCGTGCACTCGCGCAACAGGCGGTGCGGTGAATCTGCCGATCTTGTTGTGGGGTAGGGACATGTGCCGGAGACTTTACCTGTGCTGTTTTCCGAAAGCCCCGTTTTCGCTCGGGTGACGTCCGCGCTGGGGGGCGAGGCACGGCGTCGAGAACTATTCCGTTTCGCTTCTGTCGGTGTCGCGGCGTTCACGCTGGACACCGCGGTGTTCCTGACCTTGAAGAGCACTGTGCTCGAGCCGCATCCGGTGACGGCGAAAGTGGTCGCGGTGCTGGCGGCCATCACGCTGTCATATGTGCTCAACAAGCAGTGGTCCTTCGACGAACGCGGCGGGCGGCGCGGTCATCACGAGGCCGCGCTGTTCTACCTGGTCAGCTTCCTTGCCGTCGCGATCAACACCGCGCCGCTGTGGGTGTCGCGGTACGTGCTGCATCTCGAGGTGCCCGAGGTCTCCCGCTTCACCCAGAACGTGGCCGACTTCGTGGCCGCGCAGCTGATCGGCACCGCGCTGGGGATGGTGTTCCGGTTCTGGGCCTTCGTGCGGGTGGTGTTCCCCGACAAGGTCCGGCCGCCTGATCCGGTGTGAGTTCCGATCACCCTGATGACAACCCTGTCACGGCTGATCGCGCACCGTGCGGGCCGCATCGCCGCGCCGCGACACCCCGTCGGCACGTTCGCCCTGCCGCGCGGGTGGTAGGAAAGGGAGCGTGTCCGCAACTGGCGAAGGATTCGACCCGAACAGAAACTCCCGCGCGGTGTCGGAAGTGGTGGAGCTGGTCAGCACGCTGATCCGCTTCGACACCTCCAACACCGGCGACCTGGCCACCACCAAAGGCGAGCGCGAGTGTGCGCAGTGGGTGGCCGACCAACTGCATCAAGCGGGGTATGTCACCGAGTACGTCGAGTCCGGCGCGGACGGGCGCGGCAACGTCTTCGCGCGACTGGAGGGCGCCGACCCGAGTCGCGGCGCGCTGATGATCCACGGGCATCTGGACGTGGTGCCCGCCGAGGCCGCGGACTGGAGCGTGCACCCGTTCTCCGGTGCGGTGCGCGACGGCTACGTGTGGGGCCGCGGCGCGATCGACATGAAGGACATGGTCGGGATGGCGCTGGCAGTGGCCCGCCAGTTCAAGCTCGAGGGCACGGTGCCGCCGCGCGATCTGGTCTTCGCCTTCCTCGCCGACGAGGAGAACGGCGGCAAGTGGGGGTCGCAGTGGCTGGTGGACAACCGCCCCGATCTGTTCGACGGCGTCACCGAGGCGGTGGGGGAGGTCGGCGGATTCTCGCTCACCGTGCCGCGGCCCGACGGCACCGAACGCAGGCTGTATCTGGTGGAGACCGCCGAGAAGGGCCTGGGGTGGATGCGATTGCGCGCCAAGTCCCGTGCGGGCCACGGCTCGTTCCTGCACGAGGACAACGCGGTCACCATCCTCGCCGAGGCGGTGGCGCGGCTGGGCAAGCACACCTTTCCCCTGGTGCTGTCGGATTCGGTGGCCGCGTTCCTGGCCGCCGTCGCCGAGGAGACGGGTCTGGAGTTCGATCCGTCCGGCCCCGACATCGAGGGCCAGCTGGCGAAGCTGGGCACCATTTCCCGCATCATCGGCGCCACCTTGCGCGACACGGCGAACCCCACCATGCTGCAGGCCGGGTACAAGGCCAACGTGATCCCGCAGACCGCCGAAGCGGTGGTGGACTGCCGTGTGATTCCCGGACGGCAGGCGGCGTTCGAGCGGGAGGTGGACGAGCTGATCGGCCCCGACGTCGAACGCGAGTGGATCACCAAGCTCGACGCCTACGAGACGACCTTCGACGGCGATCTGGTCGACGCGATGAACAACGCCGTACTGGCGCACGATCCACGTGGCCGCACGGTCCCCTACATGCTCTCCGCAGGCACGGACGCGAAGGCGTTCGCGCGCCTGGGTATTCGTTGCTTCGGTTTCGCGCCGTTGCAGCTGCCGCCGGAGCTGGACTTCACCGCCTTGTTCCACGGCGTCGACGAGCGGGTGCCGGTGGAGGCCCTCGAGTTCGGCACCCGCGTGCTGGAACACTTCCTTCTGCACAGCTGATCCGATCCGGAAGAGAGGTTTCATGACCTACAACCCCTACGACGCGCTGCCGAAGGTGCCGTCGTTCACCCTCACCTCCGACGACGTCACCGACGGGCAGCCGTTCAAGAACGAGCAGGTCAGCGGCATCTTCGGTGCGGGAGGCCACGACATCTCCCCGCAGCTGTCCTGGTCGGGTTTCCCCGCGGAGACCGAGAGCTTCGCGGTGACGGTGTACGACCCCGACGCCCCCACCGCCTCCGGCTTCTGGCACTGGGTCGTCGCCGACATCCCCGTGAGCGCGACCTCCCTGCCCGCGGGCGCGGGCAGCGGCGAAGAGGGCGGCGCCATGCCGACCGGCTCGATCACCCTGCGCAACGACGGCGGCTTCCACGGCTTCGTCGGCGCGGCCCCGCCGCCCGGCCACGGCCCGCACCGCTACTTCATCGTCGTACACGCCGTCGACGTCGACAGCCTGGGCATCGACGAGACCGCCAGCCCCGCCTACCTGGGCTTCAACCTGTTCTCCCACACGCTGGCTCGTGCGACCCTGATCGCCACCTACGAGCAGAAGTAGGAACCGCCGCACGATCGTGGCCCTGAGCGAAACGCTCGGGGCCACGGCGCTTTCTGCTGGCAGCGCTCATGCAACAGGAATTCGCGGGCGTGAATTTGCCTGCGCCGTCGAGAATCGCCCTATGGACATCTCCGAAGCGGTCCGAGGCGCGCGCCTGCTCGCTGCCGATATCGAACGGTCCCTCGGCTTCTCGGCAAAGGTCGGCACCGAGTACCCCGAACGGTGGCGCCCCTTCCACGAGCTGGCGGGGCCTCCGATCCCGACAGTGTGGGTGAGCATTTCGGTGCCGGAGGTGGGCACGACCATAGCCCTGGATCCCAGCGACCCGGGCAGTACGACTGCCGAAGGGTTCGCGATGGAGCTCGTGCAGGTTTTGCAGGACGATATCCAGATCCACCTGCGCGAGCCGTGGCCGAGGGATCCCGCCGCGAGCGGCCACGCCTTGGCGGCGACCGAGCGGGGCTGGCAGAGCACGGTGGATCGCGACCATCTGGTTCCGTACGGCGAACTCGGACCGCAATTTGATCCGACCAGTCGGTATTCCCACTGCTGAGTCGTTTCTCGTCCCGCCCTGGCCGTTCGCAGGCGCTACGCTGCCGCTGGACAGCCGCCCAAGTGGGCGCGTGAGGGATCGACGAGGGTAAGAACGTGATCATTCGCACCGAAACGGCCTGGGTGCTCTTCTTCGCCGGGCTCATCTTCCTGTGGGCGCTGGTGCTCGGCGTGTGGAAGTGGCAGGCGATGACCACCTCGCCGGACGGTCTGGCCCACCCCTACGTCGACATCGCCCACCGGGCCGCGTTGCTGTATTCGTTCGCGACCGGATTGATCGCGTGGTTCGTCGAGCTGTCGGGCTGGCCGACCGCGGTGAACGCCACCGCGGCAGGGGCCATCATCCTGCTGTTCGTGGTGACGATCGCGAACTACATCCGGCTCGGACTACAGCGCGAGACCCAAAACCAGATGCGCAACCCGCCGCCGTCGATGCGTTTCGTCCTCGCCGCCTTGATCGTCGGTGAGATCGGCGGATTCGCCGTGCTACTGGTCGGCTTCGCCGTCGAGCAACTGGGGTAGCCAGGCGAATCCCGGGCAAGCCGAGCCTTCCAGCCCGCTGCTGCGCGGTCAGGCCGCGAGCAAAGATCGGGTGCGTTCGGCGAAGTCCGCGACCAAAGGATGTGGACCGAAAGCGACCATGCGCCGCTGGATGTCGCGCACGGCTTCCACGGAGCGAGAGGACTTGACCTTTCGGGCGAGATCCAGTGTCCGCACGCCGGTGGCGTGAGCGGCCTCGAGGTCGCGTCTTTGCAGGTGGGTGACCGCGAGCGCGGCGTGCGAGAGCGCTCCTCGCCGTGCACGGTTCTGCGCACGGGCGTAGGCGATCGATCGGCGGGCGTGCGATGCGGCTTGTTCCGGCTGTCCCAGGTCGCGAAACGCGTTCGCCCATTCGCCGCAGATGTATGCCTGATCGATGAACAGTGCCCATTCGGGTTCACGATCGGGCTCGACACGAGCGAACGCGTTTTCCGCGGCGTTGATCGCACGCGCCGCACCTGCCTTGTCACCGATGGCGGCGAGCGAGCGAGCCTCCAAGGTCCACAAGTCCGCGAGGCAAGCGGGCGCGTCCACCTTCGCCAGGCCTTGGCGACCCGCCTGGGCGAGGCGTCGGCCTTCGTGCGGATGCCCGAGCAAGGTCGCCTGGTCGGCCAGTCCGGCGAGGACGTGCGCGCCGAGCGCGGGATCACGTGACTCTTCGGCCAAGCGCAGCGCCTGGATCAGATACCGCTGCGCCGTGCCGTGCTCACCGTTGTCGAACGCCATCCATCCGAGCAGGTAGGTCTGTTCGGCCGCCGCACCGCACAGCGCCACGCAGACGTCTTCTGTGTGCGCGCGCCGCAGCAGCGGGTACACGTGCTCGTTCATGTAGGCCGCCAGCACCAGCCGCCCCGAGCCACCGCCCTGGAAGATATCCATCTCTTGGAATGTGCCGAACATGTTCTTCACCGCGGTGACGTCCTCGAGCCGTACTCGCCGACGTTCATCCGGTAGCTGATCCAGAGTGTTCAGCAGCCAGTCGCGGGACGGCCCGATCGCCGCGACGGCGGCGAACGGAGCTGTGGCAAGGAGCTTCCTGCGATCCACGTCTGCCCTCCCGAGGTCTGCGACCGCTTCCAGTGTCCGTGTCCACGATGGGTGGTAAACGAGGGCGCGGTCAACGGTCGGCATCTCACCCAGTCCGAGGTCATAGGTCGTCACGCGATATCCGAAGCGCGCCGAGAACAGATCCGCGAGAATCGCCGGAACCGGCGGGCGCGGGCGCTCTCCTTCGTCCACCCAGCGCCGCACGCTGGAGGCGTCGGGACTGATCTGGGGTTCGCCCCATTCGACCGCCAGCGTGCGCACGCGGCGCGCCAATTCGCTGCGACTCCAGCCGGAACGGGCCAGCCACTGGGAAAGGTGCATGTTCGCACTGTTCATCACGCCCGCCATTTCGTCACCGGAAGAAGCCGATCCACCACCTTTCAACACCCGCTGCGACCTTACTCGCCACGCCTCCGAAGTGTGTGCTGAATACGCGCCCGGTCAGGGGGAGCTCAGCGCGAATCTCACCGCGTGCCCACTCCCGCTTCCGAGCGATTTCCGCAATTCGCGGGTTCGGGCGCATCTCCACCGTCGATTGATCTGAGCAGGGGGTTTGATGATGGGCCGGGTACCTTTCGGGAACACACCGCTGTCCCGGTGCGCCTACTACCGGCAGGTGTGCGATCTGCCTGCGGAGGTCGATCCGCCTCAGGTGGGCCGCATAGTGCTACGCATGGGGGTGGCGTGGGCGGTGATCATGCCCGCCACGCTGGGGCAGGACGTGAAGGTATGGATGCAGCGGCGCCACCACGCTATCGGGCCGATCATGTCGCATCCTCGGTCGAAGCGGTGGACGTATCTCACGCAGCCCGACCTTCCCGATGACATCACGCTGTTCGCGGAGATGTTCCGGCTGAACGTCTCGCTGGTGGGCGCCGGCGGAACCGTTGCGTTGCCGAGTCCAGCCGATCAAGGGACCACGTTCCGTTCCTGGGTTGTTCGACCCGCCAGCGCTTTTCGCCCCGCCGGAAGCGTCGTTGTGGCCGCTATCCGTGGATGCGTAGCCGAAAGCATTGCCCGCCGGAAGCGGGGCATCGCGTATGCATGAGGAGCGTGCGGTGTGGAACACGTTGAGGCATTGCGGGATCGGCGGATCCGAACGCTGCGGTCTCCATGTTCGACACGCGCCGACGGAACCGCAACGGTGAACGGCGATCAGCGCGGCGTGTCTCCGCTGCCGTCCGAGCCGGATGTCCATCTGTCGGTGTTCTGGCACGGCGTCCGGATGGACTTCGTCGCCTGCGTGACCGCCGCGTGCTTGTTCGTCCAGGAATGGCGTGCCCGCCACTGGCATGACGCGGTGGAAGTTTCGATGGACGACACCGACGGGTATCCGCGACTGCCGTGCGAGCGGTTGTATCTGGAGCCGTGACCGTCGGCCATGCCCGGGCGCCGGGCACGTGCTGCACCTCGCGCGACGAGGGCAGCACGCTCGGCGACAGCTCCGTGCCGCATCATCGACGAGACACCTGGCAAGGCCGGGCCGTCATGATCACGGCCGCGGCTCTCCTATGGACATTCCGGCGATGCGATATCGACAGCGACCGAGTCGGTGCTCGTCCACGGCGGGCGCCGCGGCTGCGGTAGCCGGTCGGGTATCCGGAAGCGAATCCGGCTGGCCGATCAACGCGCGTCTCGCTGCTGGACGCCCGGCGCAGCGGCCTGTCCCCAGAGGGCGTGCTCGGGTGCGGTGAACGCGGCGACCAAACCCTCGGCCGTGCCGTCGTGGTCTCCGAACAACTCGGCGGTCTCGGTGGCGACCTCGGTGCTGCGAGCGAACATGTTCTGCTCGTATTCGGCGAGGGCGGTCTCGATGTCGTTGCGGTGCGCGGCGAGGGCGTTGCCGAGTTCGGCGCCGTCGAGCAGGGCGAGGTTGGCGCCTTCGCCGTTCGTGGGCATGAGGTGGGCGGCGTCGCCGAGCAGGGTCACCCCTGGTATCCGATCCCACCGGTGCCCGACCGGCAGGGTGTAATGCGGGCGCCAGACCGGCGGGAGGTCGGCGTCGGTGATCAGTGCGGTGAGTTCCGGCGCCCAGCCGTCGAACTCCTGCGCGATGCGTGCGGTGGCCGCGGCGGCATCGGTGAAATCGATGGCGGCGAACCAGTCGTACGGCCTGGCGAGCACCACGTAGGCGTGCAAGGTGTCGCCTTTTTCCCGGTGCGCGTGGATCTCTCGGCCCGGCGAGGGCGCCATCATCGACCCACCGCCGACCGCTTCCGCGGCGGCGGGATGGCGGGTGTCGGCGTCGAACAGGTAGGTCTCGACGAACGACTCGCCGGTGTAGTCGGGTACGGCGGGGGACAGCAGCGGCCGGACCCGTGACCACGCGCCGTCGGCGCCGACCAGCAGGCTCGTGACGACCGTGCTGCCATCGACGAAGGTCACCTCGTGGCGGCCCGCGCCGAGAGCGCGAACACCGCTGAGTTTGTGACCCCATCGGACTGTGCCTGCGGGCAGCGAGTCGAGCAGCAGTTGTCGCAGTTCGCCACGCTGCACCTCGGGGCGTCCACCGGTCCCGTCGTCGGGTATGTCGAGCAGGACGGTCCCGTTCGGATCGAGCACCCGCATCGCCTGGCGGCCCTCCAGGATGAGGCCGCGGAATTCGTCCATCAGGTCGGCCGCCGCGAGTGCGAGTTGGCCGTTGTAGTCGTGGATGTCGAGCATGCCGCCCTGCGTGCGTGCCGTCGGGGTCGGTTCGGCTTCGTACACCGTGGCCGGGATGCCGTGGACGTGCAGGACGCGGGCCAGAGCGAGTCCGCCGAGTCCGGCGCC
Source organism: Nocardia sp. NPDC004718 (assembly GCF_053601535.1). Lineage (NCBI taxonomy): Bacteria > Bacillati > Actinomycetota > Actinomycetes > Mycobacteriales > Nocardiaceae > Nocardia > Nocardia sp. NPDC004718. Next base: position 57,260 of record NZ_JBSGCA010000018.1, on the reverse strand, counting down.
GATGATCGTTACTGCCTTTGTCATGGTGACGAGAGTGTTGGGCGGGGATTGCACCGTCCTTGCGCCCGGCTTGCACCCGCATGCGTCCATCCCCCGTATGCCGTATACGGCCACGCACAGCGTGAACTGCGTCAGGCATCGTAGCCATGGAACGCCTTGCCTGCGTTCAGATTCTGCGCTGAGATCGTCCGCGGTTTCGCGCCTTCGGCATTCGAGTCGGCGGGGCGGGCGATGCCGCCGAGCTGGCCCAGCCCCCACAGGATCAGTGCCGACAGGGCGTAGAGCGCGCCGACCCAGCAGGAGCCCGGCCATCCCCATGAGCTGTATGCCCAGGTGGTCGTGATGGCGCCGAGGGCGGATCCGAGGGAATAGAAGGCCATGTAGACGCCGATGACGCTGCTGGCGCGGTTCGGATGCGCGGTGGTCAGCAGGTGCTGGCTGCTCACGTGCACGGCTTGGACCGCGAAGTCGAGCAGGACGATACCGGCGATGAGCGGCCAAAGGCTCGATCGGGCTTGGGCGATGAGCAACCAGGACCCGGTGAGCAGAGCAAGTGACCAGCCGGTGATCGTTTGTGCGCGACCGGAATCGGCCCATCGTCCCGCACGGGCGGCCCCGAGCGCTCCGGCCAGCCCGGCCGATCCGAACAGCCCGATCTCGGTGGTGCCCAGCTTCCACGGCTCGGCGCCGAGTGGCAGCGCGAGCCCGCTCCAGAGAGGCCCGAAGGACGCGAACAGAAACAAGGCGATCAGGCCCCGGCTCAGGAACAGCCGATCCGTACGCACGAGCCGCCCCATCGATGCCAGCACCTGTGCGTATCGGACATCGCTCGTCCTGCGGTCCGGGTGGAGTCTCGCTCGGGCGGTGATGGCGAGCACCGCGCAGAGTGTGGCGAGCAGCGCGTAGACCGCTCGCCAGCCGACCGTGTCGCCCAACGCGCCCGCGAGGACACGGACGCCGAGAATGCCGATCACCACGCCCGAGGTGACGACCCCGATATTGCGGCCCCGCTCACCGGGTTCGGAGACGGCAGCGACATAGGCGACCGTCACCTGCACCACGACTGCGAAGAATCCGGCGATCGCCAGCCCCGCCATCACGAGGACGCCGTTCGGCGCTGCGGCTGCGATCGCGGTGCCCACTGCGGTGAGTGCCAGATGCGCGGTGATGAGGCGGCGGCGGTTCACCACGTCCCCGCGTGGCACCAAGACGACCAGACCAGCGAAGTAGCCGATCTGCCCGGCGGCGACCAGTCCGCCCAGCGACTGTGGCGACAGTCCCAGATCCCTTCCCGCTGCTGCCAATACGGGCTGGATCGCGTAGATGGTGGACACTGCCACGGCGCAGATCAGCGCCAGGATCCATCGCTGCGATCGTGTGACTCCGGTCGACACCACACCTCCACAATTGGTAGCAGAATGAAACCATTGAAGCGTAGGCATAATGGTTTCGTATTGCAACCGATAAGGAGGACTGCGATGACGACGCCGCTGGGTTCCGCACGCGAGTGGACCGACCCCACCTGCCCCGTAGCCCGAACGATCGACCTGGTGGGTGATCGGTGGAGCTTGCTGATCGTGCGCGAGGCCATGGACGGCGCGGCCGCGTTCACCGAGTTCCAGCAGCGCCTGGGGATCGCGCGGAACATCCTCGCCGACCGCCTCCGTCGGCTGGTGGATCACGGCATCCTCACCAGCAGCCCGACCCCCGGCGGCAAGCGGCACATCTACGAGCTCACCGAAGCCGGGCAGGACCTCTTCACTACCATCGTCGCGTTGCGGCAGTGGGGAGAACGCCATGCCTTCACCGGCAACGAGCCGCGCTCCACACTCCTGGACCTCGACGGCAGCCCGGTCGCCGAACTGCGCCCGCAAACCCCGGCAGGCAAGACCCTCACAGCGGCTACGACCCGAGTCGACAAGGTCGGCTGAGCAGGAGGTGGCACTACCAGCGGCTCGCGGCGGTAAGTTCGATCGACCGCCCATCCGAAACAGGAGTCAGCAGTGCCCATCGAGCACGAAGCCAAGATCCTCGACATCGACCCCCGCGCCATCGGACAGCACATCATCGACAAGGGTGGCCGGAAACTCGGCGAGCGATTCATGCGCCGCTACGTCTACGACATCGCGCCGGGCGATGACTCGAAGTGGATCAGGCTACGCGACAACGGCAATGGGACCACGCTCGCCGTCAAGCACATCACCAGCGACGCCATCGACGGCACCCACGAAGTCGAGGTGAACGTCGACGACTTCGCCGCCACCAATACCCTGCTCGAGATGCTGGGTTTCACCGCGAAGTCCTATCAGGAGACCAAGCGGATCAGCTTCGTCCTCGACGGCGCGCAGCTCGAAATAGATACCTGGCCGCGGATCCCGCCGTATCTGGAGATCGAAGCCGCGACCAAGGACGAGGTGATCCGGATCGCCGAGCTGCTCGGCTACACCGAAGCCGACCTCACCGGCGAGAACACGATCAAGATCTACGCGCGGCACGGCACCGACCTCAACACTGTCCGCGAACTACGGTTCTGAGTGTCTCGTCGCCCGCGACGGCAGTCGCATGACGGGTGGCCACGATCGTCGCCTCTGGGGCCCGGGACCACGAAAGCGCTGTGAACCCAGGTGGGATACTCTGGGCCACAGCGCTTTTCGCCGGACTTACTTGACGCTGATCACCCGGCCGGAGGGCTCCTTCGCGTACAGCGCCTCGATCTCCGCGCTGTACTTGGCCGCGATGGGTGCGCGTTTGAGCGACATCTTCGGCGTCAGTTCGTCGCCGCCGGGTTCCCAGACCGCGCCCAGGACGGTGAAGCGTTTGATCTGTTCCACGCGCGACAGTTTGGCGTTGCCCGCCTGGACCGCGGCGAGTACTTCGTCGACGATCTGCGGCCGGGCGGCCAGGGCGGCGATGTCCTCGCCGGTGGCGTCGAGTTCCTTGGCGCGCAGGGCGGCGACGTCGGGGTCGAGCACGATCAGGGCGGCGATGTAGGGCTTGGCGTCACCGATGGCCACGACTTGACCGATCAGCGAGGAGGCGGCCTTCACCGAGTTCTCGATGTTGCTGGGAGCGATGTTCTTGCCCCCTTCGTTGATGATCAGTTCCTTCTTGCGGTCCACGATCCGCAGGTAACCGTCGGCGTCGAAGGTGCCGATGTCGCCGGTGTGCAGCCAGCCGTCGGAGTCGATGGCCTCGGCGGTCTTGTCCGGCATGTTGCGGTAGCCGCGAGTGACGATCGCGCCGCGCACCAGCACCTCACCGTCGGCGTCCAGCCGCACCTCCACGCCGTCGCCCGCGCGCCCGACCGAACCGGGGCGGGGCTTGTCCAGTTCGGTGTAGGTGCCCACGCCGGTGGTTTCCGACATGCCCCACACCTCGCTGACGGTGAAGCCGAGGCCGAGGAAGTACTCCAGGGTCTCCGGCGGGATGGGCGCGGCGCCGGAGGAGGCCACTTTCAGCTGATCCAGGCCCAAGGCGTGGCGCAGCTTGGACAGCACCAGCGTCTCGGCGATCCGATGCTGCGCGCTCAGCAGGGGACTGCGTCCTTTGCCCGCCAGATCGGCGCGCGCGGCGGCGATTCCGGTGCTGATCGCCCAGTTGGCCAGCGCTTTCTTGACCGGGCTCGGTTCTTCGGCGAGTTTGCCCTCGACACCGGCCTTGATCTTCTGCCAGACGCGCGGGACACCGAAGAAGCTGGTCGGGCGCGCGTCGGGCAGGGCGGCGGCGACTTCGCGCGGGTCGGGGACAGTGGTGATCTGGATGCCGGTGAGCAGGTTGAGCGCGTGGGCGGAGATCCGGTCGGCGACATGCGCGGCGGGCAGGTAGGACACCACCCGGTCGTCCAGGCCGACCTGCAGCGGGCCGCCGACCAGGACGATGATCTGGGCGAGCACGTTGCGGTGGGTGATCTCCACACCCTTGGACGGTCCGGTGGTGCCGGAGGTGTAGATCAGGGTGGCCAGGTCGTCGGCGCCGACGGCCTGCCAGGCGGCGTCGAAATCGAAGTCGGCGGCGGGCGCGGCCTCCACCTCTTCCAGGGTGACGGTGCCCTCGGCGGGGCCGTCGACCAGGATGATGTGGTCGACCGGCACGCCGGAGGCGGTGATCCGGTCGAGGAATACCTGTTCTGTCACAACGATTTTGTTGCCCGCGTTGGTGAACAGGTGGGTGATCTGTTCGGGGGAGCTGGTGTTGTAGACGGAGAACGGGGTGGCGCCCAGATGCAGGGCGGCGGTGTCGACGAGATTGAACTCGGGGCGGTTGGTGAGCATGATGCCGACGGTGTCGCCGTGGCCGACGCCGAGCCCGGCCAGGCCCGCGGCGATCGAACGCACCCGTTCGGCGTACTCGCGCCAGGTGTACTGCTGGGTGCCGCCCACCTTGCGCAAGGCGATCTGGTCGGGGCGCAGCCGCGCGGTCTCCTGGAATGCGGCGGGAACGGTGTACACCGTTTTGCCCGACTGATGCGCGTATCCGATTTCTGTTGTCGTCATATCCCTGTTCCCGATAGCGCTGGCATGAACCGGGCGCCGGCCTGCGCCGACGCCCGATCCAAGACTCGAAGTCGTGACACAGCGCGATGAAGGCGCTGTCGGTCCTACGAGTCGGCGCGCCACATGTGGCGCGGCTCACTCATGGTAGCCACAGGCGGGAAGCCGGGTGGGGCAAACTTCAACAATCCTTCAGGCACCGATCAGATCGGGCGCGGCGCCGGGCCCTGGACGCGGACGGACGTTCTCGCCGGGTGCGAGCACGACCGCGTCCACGGCCCCCCGAAGTTCGCCGGTGGGATCGCTGTCGTGCTCGTCGAACGCCCACGGCGCGGAGTCGGTCGGGATCCAGTGCTTGCGCCGGGTGCGCTTGGCCTCGAGGTACTCGCGGGCGCGTTCGCTCAGCGCCCGGGTCCGCAACGGCACGGGGGTGACCCGCAACCCTTCCTGCCGCAGGGCCTCGACCTTGGCGGGATTGTTGGTCAACAGTTGCACCGAACGCAGTCCGAGTTCGGCCAGTGCGCGGGCGGTGGCCACGTAGGTGCGCCCGTCGGCGGGGTAGCCGAGGGCTTCGTAGCTGGCGAAGGTATCCGCGCCCGAGCGCTCGCTTTCCCGGTAGCCCAGCGCTTTGGCGATCAGGCCCGCGCCGCGGCCCTCCTGTTCCAGGTAGACCAGCACGCCCGCGCCCGCGGCCTGGATGAGATCCAGCGCCTTGTCCAGTTCCGGCCCGCAGTCGCAGTCCTGCGACCGCAGCGCCTCTCCGTAGAGGCAGCGCGAGTGCACCCGCACCAGGCAGCCGTCGGCGACCGCGCCGAACAACAGCAGGTGCCCCTTCTCGCCCTCCCCGGTCAACTCCACCACCCGAACTCGCAGATCATGCCCGTTGCGACGGAACCGATGCTCGGTGTCGGCAGGATCCACAACTTTGGTCAATGCTCCTCCGTAGCGAGTTTGTAAATTCGCTCGACCTCACTCACCAGTGGCATTGCCCCGGGGACATCCCCGATCGATTGCGTCGCCACCATTGCGGCGGTCGCCCAGACGTAGTCGTTGCGTTCGGCGGGGCGGCGCGTCGAAACGAGACGATATACCAGGGCGGCGGAGAAGGCAGCGTGAGCGCCCACCGAGTCCTCCAGCGCCGTCGGAAAAGGCTGGAATCGGTCGCTGACCTGGTCCGACCACACCTCGCACCGGAAATCCTGGATCGCGCAGACCGCGCCGACGCCGAGCGCGCGCAGCCGTGTGGCGGTCGGCTCGCCACACCGGGTCGCGTCATCGCCCGCCATCGCCAGCGCTCGCAGGTCCTTGTCGCCGCCGACGAGGTAGTCCACCGCCCCCAGATGCTGATACAGGTACTGCGGGCGTTCCAATCGCGGCGCCGGATGCACCACCACCAGCGGCCGCCGCGGCAGTTCGCGCAGCTGCCCCATGATCTGCTCGATGACGCCGGTGGGTTGCTCGAACGTCAGCAGCACCGCGTCCGCGGTGGCGATCGCCGAACGGATCGCGTCGGTGCGCAATTCCTGCGCGCTCAACCGGATTCGCTCGTCCTTGCAGCCGATCGTGCTCGCCGCGCCGGTACGGGCCACGATCACCGCGGTCACGGGCGTCGGGGCGAAAGGCACCACTTTGACGAGTTCGGTCTCGACGCGTTCGCTGCGCAGGTATTCCAGGATGCGATCGCCCGCGTCGTCGTCGCCGACCGCCGAGATCAACCGCACCCGCAGCCCCAGCCGGGCCGCGGCGACGGCACGGGTGAGGCCCTTGCCGCCGGGATGCTCCCGGTAGCTGCCGCGCGCGGTCGCGCCGGAGCCGGGGATACGGTCGACCACGTACATGTGGTCGATGACCGCGTCGCCGATCACCGTGACCACACCGCGGTCGTCCACCGGGACCGTGTCGGGCGCAGCGGTTTCCGCCGAGACACCGAAATCGACGACGTGCGCGCCGTCGAACACCGATGCCGTGGCCAGTTGCGCGGCCAGTTCGGTGAAGGCCCGGCGCTCGGGAGCGCCACGCAGTGAGCGCACCGTGAGTGTGCCGGGAATCGGTTGCGCTCCAAGGGCTTCGTGCAACACCGCCCATCGCTCGGCGAGATATTCGCGCCGCTCACCCAGGTCCGGCGCGTAGAGCCGGGCGGGATCCACTCCGGTAGGCGGGTTTTCGCGCAACAGCCCCAGCGACAGTTCCGCGTCGACGACGAGCCGGTGGGTGGGGTCCAAGCGCAGCGCCATTTCGCGCACCAGCGGCAGCACCGCCTCTTCCCGGTCGACGCCCGCACGGCGGGCGTACTGCCGCACGGCCAGCAGATCCAGCAGGGGTAGTACGTCGATCTCGGTGTTGCGCAACCGATCCGAGCTCAGGCCGGAGCGTTTGCACAAGCGGGTGAGGATATTGCGAACGGCAACCATTCCCGAATCCTGCGGGACCATGGCGATGCCACCCTCCTCTATCGGCGCGACACCGGGCCGTCGCGCGCATGTTGGCCACGCAAATCGGGTTTAGCCAGCGGGCAAATTGTCAATTACCAAATTACAACGGCAATTGCGCGCGGGGAACGGCAAATGCCACACTGTATGTGGCGATCCCCATCGCACCACCAGGCACATCGGGAGGGCTGGTGATGAGAATGATTCTTCAGATACGGCAGCCGCGACGGCGACGGCAACACCGCTCCGGCGGATCCGATACCGAGCTGGTGCCCAAGCGGGTGAGGGACTGAACCAGCCGCCGGACACTCCCCGCGGCAACGCACCGGTCATCACCGCCTCGCGGCGGTACGCCGACCACACGCCGTAGCGCCCCCGGCCTCACGGCCCGAGGGCCCACTCCGTTTCCCGAACCCCGCAGCCGTGGCACCTGCCACCGCGCCGATCCAGCCTCGCACGCCACCATCGGCGCGCGACGCCCACCGACTCGCCCGATACCGCGGTGCCCCCGGCCGCCGCACAGCAGCGAGCCACCCTCTGGACCACCCGGCCCGGCATCGGACCTCTCCGGCCCGGGCACACCCACCGCGCCCGCCGCACCGGCGGAACCCACGATGCGGCGCCTCCACCGCGCCGCACCAGCGGATGCACGACAGGAGGCATTCGTGATCATCGAACTCAGCACCCTGGAGCCGGCCTCACTCCACCTGTTGCACCGGAGACCGCGATGACCATACACACCACCGAATGGACGATGACCAGTGACATAACCCCGGAATCGGCCTACCGGGACACCGACGCGACCGACAGCTGGCGGCTGAGCTGGCTACCGGACCGGCGGCTGACCCGGGGCCAGGCACTGGCCGGGATGTCTTTGGACGAACTGCTCAGCGACCCGCACGTCGTGCACGACCGCATGACCCAGGCCCGCGTCGAGGCCTATGCCGACCAACTGGGCATCTTGCGCGACCACGCGGTGATCCTGCTCGCGAAGCGAATGGCCGCTCGGCTGGGCCAGCAATTGCGGCCGAAGGGAGATCCGGCGCCGCCGGGGCATCGACCACGATCCCGGCGAGTGCGCACCCGCACTGCCGAACCACCGTTCGTGCTCGGCTGACTCACCTGATTCAGGCGTGGGCTTTGTGCTCCGCGCCGACGGCCTCACCGATGCTGCGATAGCCCCCGGCACGCAACCGCTGCGCCAGCCCACGATGGATCCTGCGCATCCAGAACGGGCCGCCGTAGATGAAACCGGTGTAGCCCTGCAACAACGTCGCCCCGGCCAGGATGCGTTCCCACGCCTGGTCGACGGTTTCGATACCTCCGACCGAGATCAGCACCAGCCGATCACCCACCCGCCGGTACAGCCGCCGCAGCACCTCGAGCGAACGGTCGGCGACCGGCGGACCGGACAAGCCACCCGCCCCCATGGCGGCCACCTGCGCCGCGTCGGTGCGCAGACCGTCCCGGCGGATGGTGGTGTTGGTGGCCACGATGCCCGCCAAGCCGAGTTCCACGGCCAGATCGGCGACCGCGTCGATGTCCTCGTCGGACAGATCCGGCGCGATCTTCACCAGCACCGGCACCCGCACACTGTCCAGCACCGCCCGCAGCAGCGGCCGCAGCGATTCCACCGCCTGCAGATCCCGCAGGCCCGGCGTGTTGGGGGAGCTGACGTTGACCACGACGAAATCGGCCAGCGGCCCCAGCAGCGCGGCGCTGGTGGCGTAGTCCGCGGCCGCGGCCTCGGGCGCCACGATCTTCGTCTTGCCGATGTTCGCGCCGATCGGCACCCCACCGCGCCGGGCACGCAGCCGTTCGGCGGCCGCGGCGGCGCCGTGATTGTTGAACCCCATCCGATTGATCAGAGCGCGGTCGGCGGGCAGCCGGAACAGCCGCGGCGCCGGATTTCCCGGCTGCGGCTGCGCGGTCACGGTGCCGATCTCGGCGAAACCGAACCCCAGCGGCGCCCAGGCGTCCACACCGTCGGCGTTCTTGTCGAAACCGGCGGCCAGGCCCAGCGGCGCGGGGAACTCGACCCCGAATGCCTCGGCGCGCAGGATCGGGTCGCGGCTGACGAGGACCTTGCTCATCGCCCAGCGCAGCGGCGCGAGCCAGGCCGCCAGCCGCATGACCGCGAAGACCAGGTGGTGGATGCGTTCCGGCGCGACCAGGAACATCAGTCGGAGTAGCAGGGCGTACATCGGCTCACATTCCGGGTTCGGGCTGGGGTAGTAGTGCGGATTTTCGCCGCCGCAGCAGCACCCGCCTGCTGCCGTCGGTGTAGGCGCGCACCCGCGAGAGTTCCCAGCCGCCGAACTCCGCCTGGATCGCCAGCCGCATGGACGCGGTCACCCGCGTGACATCCGGTGGCAGCCGCAACGGCACGTACTCGTAGTCGTCGCTGGTGGTTTCCCAGCCCGCGGGCAGTGCGCGCCCGCGCCCCCGATGCGCTGCCGGTTCGGTGGATGCCGCGGGATCCTCATCCGCGTGCGGTGTCAGAGCCATCAGTGCCCTCTCTTCCGATCGTCCGCACCGATCCGTTGCAGACCGTCGCCGGTCGCGGACCCCACGAACAGATCACCGGTGCGTTGCTCGACAGCCACCGAGTTCGGTTGCCTGACGGTGGCGTAGCGGCCCACTTCCTTCGGTATACCAGTCGACAGGTCGAATCCGACGACCTCGTTGCGCTGCGTGCACGTCACCCACACGGTGTCCGACCGCTGATCGTAGGCAAGTGCGTAAGGCGAAGATCCTACCGGGAAACGCTGCCGCAACACGAGTGGTCCCGCGGTGTAGACCAGCAGTTCGCCGCCCGCGGTGTCGGTGACCACGAACCGTCCGCGCGTGTCGCCGATCAGCTGCGTGGCCCCGTCACCGGCGCGCAGCGCCAATCCGGGGCGCTGTTCGCCCGGGTCGAGTTCGAAAATGGCGGTCTGATGCCGGTCGAGCACGGTCAGCTTCCCGTCGGCCTCGGCCAGCACGTCGGCGGAGACGAGCCCGGACACCGTGCGGGTCACCGCACCGTCGGGTGCCAGGTCCAGCACCCGGCCGTCGGCGGTTCCGACCAGCAACCCGCCGTCGGGGCGTGCGTGTACCGACCGCACATCGCCGTCGACGGCCACCGCGGACACTGCCCCGGAGGCGAGGTCCACCCGTAGCACCCGCCCCGGTGCGGCCGCCAGCATCTCACCCGGCTTGCCCGGGGTGAGACCGCTGGCGCGATCGGGCAACGTCACCGTGCGCACCACCGGCGCGGCGGCGGCGGGATCGAGCACGGTGAGGACCGAGCCGTCCAGACCGGCCAGCAACCCGCCGCCGGAATCGGCTTGCAACTCGGCCAGCGGACCGGCGGGCAGCACCCGCCCGACCGGCGGCGTCGTCACCGCAGGCGCGACCGCGGGGGTGGCCGGTTCCCTGGTCGGCAGATCAGGGCCGCCCGAGCCGGAGGAGCAGCCGGCCAGCAGCACCAGCACCGCCGCACCCGCGAACACCGAGACGAGCGAGCCGCGAGGGCGCATCCACCGAACTCCTTCTACCGACGAATTTTCCGCAACCTCACCATCTGACCATGATGCGGCAACCAACCGACCGACCGGGGTGGCGGCTCGAGCGGAATGTCGGCGGCGGCGGCTACGGTGGAGACCACACTGTCCGATACAGGGAGATCCGGGTTGAAAGCCGACCATACGTCGGGATTTGTCATCGACGACATCACCGTAGGCCCCCACGCGCACGGCTTCGGCACCACCGCCGAGGGCCACCCCTTCGCGTTCCGCACGGTCCGCGCCACCCTGACACTGGAGATCTACCGCCGCGATCTGGGCGATGCCGTCCCGGGCCCGGAGGACGTGCTCGCCACCGCCGACGCCACGGTCACCGACATCGACCTCGACGACGAGCGCAGTGTCGCCGCCCTGGTGCGGGATATGATCCCCGACACCGCGGCGATCGAGGCCGCCGCGGGACGGGACGTCACGACCGTGCGTGCCCTGCTGGGACGGATCAGCTCCGTCATCGAAGGTATGTAGGAAGTGATGACCCACACACCACTCGCCCGCGTCGCGCTCACCGCCGCCGGTCTGCTGCTGACGGCGGTCGTCGCCGCGTGCGACACCGGAACCGACGAGGCCGCCGTCGATGCCGCCCGGTCCTCGGCGAACGCGTCGCTGTCGTCCTCGATCGCCGTGTCCTCCCGCGCCGCCCACCCGCCGCTGCCCACCGCCGCCGACCTGGACGCCCAGATCAAGCGGGCACTGGACCCGGCGCTGCCCGACAGCGAACGCACCGCCCTCATCGAGGACGGGGAATCCTTCCGCCAGGCCATCCCCGACATGTACAAGGCGCTGCAGGACAACCCGCGCGCCGTCTACGGCGTCACCGATCCGGTGTTCGACAACCACGACGGCACCCTGACCGCCACCATGCGGCTGGACAAGGACGGCACCGGCGCCGCGGTCCGCACCACCGTCGTGCACTTCGTGCTCGTCGACGGCAAGTGGAAGATCTCGCGCACCGACCTGTGCGGCATCCTGCGCTCGGCCGACTACCGCACCCCGGCTTGCGGCTGACCCGCGACGCGATGCGCCGTTCCGGATCACTGCGGTGGGGGCGGTGGGTCCACCGCAACCGCTACCTCGTTCTCGCCCTGTTCGTACTGTTCGTGCTGGTCTCCGGCTGGTACGGCCGCGACCTGGCCGGGCGGCTGACCCAGGAGGGCTGGTTCGACGAGAGCAGCGAATCGGTGGCCGCGGCCGAACTGGCCGACCGCACCTTCGGCCGCGACACCGACAGCGACCTGATCCTGCTCTACACCGCACCCGACGGCGCCACTGTCGACGACCCGGCCGTCCGCGGCCCGGTCACCCAGCACCTGGCCGGATTGCTGGCCGCCTACCCCGACCGCATCCAGAAGATCGACAGCTACTGGGACAGCCCGTTCTCCGCCCAGGCCACCGACGCCACGCACACCCACGCCTTCGCCAGCGTCGGCCTGCGCGGTTCGGGCACCGCGACGGTGCAGAACTACGCCGCGATCAAAGACCATCTCGGCGCCGGACGCGCAGGCGCCGGCCCGGGCGGCACGACCGTGCAACTGGCCGGATTGCAGCCGATCGTCGAAGGCATCAACACCGGCATGCAACGCGACATCAAACGCGCGGAGATGATCGCCGTGCCGTTGGTGGCGATCCTGCTGTATTTCGTGTTCGGCGGCGTGATCGGCGCGCTGCTGCCGGTACTCATCGGCGGCATGACCATCCTGGGCACCCAGGGCGCGCTGCGGGCGCTGACCGACCACCTCGACGTCAACGTCTTCGCCAGCGCCGTGATGACCCTGGTCAGCCTGGGCCTGGCGATCGACTACGGCCTGTTCACCGTCACCCGCTTCCGCGAGGAACTCGCCGCGGGCCACACCGTCGAAGAGGCCACCGCCCGCACCGTCGCCACCGCCGGGCGCACCGTGCTGTTCTCCGCCGCGATCATCGCCCTCAGCCTCGGGGCGCTGTTCATCTTCCCCAACGGGGTGCTGCGCTCGGTGCCGCTGGGCGGTATCAGCTCGGTGCTGCTGGCGGCACTGCTGTCGGTGACCGCGCTGCCCGCGGCGTTGAGCATCGTCGGGCGCCGCATCGACTTCCTGGGGTGGAAACGCTTCTCCCGCAGCAAGACCGAGGCCCAGATCGACGCCGGCTTCTTCTCCCGCCTGGCGCTGTGGGCGATGCGCCGCCCCCTGGCGGTGGCCGTGCCGATCGTGCTGGCCCTGCTGGCGCTGAGCATCCCGATACGTCACATCGAATTCGGCGGCCTGAGCGAACGCTATCTGTCCGACGACAACCCGGCGCGAGTGGCGCAGGAACGCTTCGACGCCCTGTTTCCCAGCTTCCGCACCGAGCCACTGAAACTGGTGGTGCTCGGCGCCGACCCACAGCAGTTGAGCGACATCCGCTACGCCGCCAACCAGATCCCCGGCCTGACCGGACGTTTCGAACCCGCCGCACCCACCAAGGCCGGCATCAACGTGCTCGCCGCCGGGCTGACCGACAAACGCGACGCCGACCGGGTGATCGCCGCACTGCGCGCCATTCCCCAACCGCCCGGCACGCAGGTGATGGTCGCGGGCGTGCCGGCCCTGGAACGCGACAGCATCAACGGCCTGCTCGACGGCCTGCCGGCACTGCTGGCCATCCTGGTCGCCGCAGCACTGGCGCTGATGTACGCGGCGTTCCGCTCGCTGGTGCTCGCGTTGAAAGCGGTGGCCATGAGCGCGCTCAGCCTCGTGTCCACCCTCGGCATGCTCACCTGGATGTTCGTCGAGGGGCACGGCGCGGGGATCTTCCACTTCACGCCAGGACCGCTGATGTTCGCGGTGCTGGCGTTGATCGTGACGGTGGTGTTCGGGCTGTCCACCGACTACGAGGTATTCCTGCTGTCGCGGGTGTCGGAGGCGCGTGCCGCCGGCGCGGACGCACCTGAGGCCATCCGCTACGGCATCGCCCACACCGGCGGCGTGATCACCTCCGCCGCCGCGATCCTCATCGTGGTCACCGGTGCGTTCGGGTTCTCGGATCTGGTGCTGATGAAATACATCGCCTACGGCATGATCGCCGCCCTGATCCTGGACGCCACCGTCATCCGCATGCTGCTGACACCCGCGGTGCTGAAACTGATCTGGCGGTAGGACACCGGCAATCGTTTACGCTTTCGGGCATGTCCGGCACGTCGATCGGCTACGCCCGCTGTTGCACGGGCACAAAGGATCTCACCGCTTCACGCGACCGGTTGTGTGAACTCGGCAGCACCGGGCGACGCGGCCATCGCGTCCACGGATCGACGGGCACCAACCATCAGCGTCCCGAGCCGGACCAGACGCGCGCGGCGGTCCGCACCGGGGACGCTCTCGTGGTGCCGAAACTCGACCGGCTCGCCCGCTCGGTCCCGCCCGCGCGAGCGGTCGGTGACGACCCCGCCGCCCGCGGCCTGCCAGACGCGACGACCAGGTCTCCCTGACGGCAGCTCTGGGCTCGACCCGGCTGTATCCCCGGCACGGCTGACGGTCGCGAACACAGGACCACACGGACGTCGCCGACGGTTAGGCGGTGCCGCTGCGGTCAGCGGCGCACCGGCAGCACCAGTTGCGCCCCGGTGACCGGGTGGTCGAGCACTTCGACCGGGTGCTGGTAGACCCGCGTGAGCAGTTCGGTGGTGAGCACGGCACGGGGTGGACCGTCGGCGGCGATGCGACCTGAGTCCAAGACCGCGACGCGGTCGGCGTAGGCGGCCGCGACACCCAGATCGTGCAAGACGACCACGACCGCCGCGCCGTCGTCGGCGCGCTCGGCGGCCAGACGCAGCACGGCCTCTTGGTGACCGAGGTCCAGCGCGGCGGTCGGCTCGTCCAGCAGCAGGGTGGCGGTGTCCTGCGCCAGCACACGCGCCAACGCCACCCGGGCGCGTTCACCACCGGACAGGGTCGGGAACGATCGCGTGGCCAGATGAGCGACATCGGTGGCGGCCATCGCGGCGGCGATCTGTTTCTCGTCGTGTTCGCGGCGTTCGGTCCGCACCCAGGGCGCGCGGCCCATCGCCACCACTTCCCGCGCGGTGAAGGGGAACCCGACGGTGTGGGTCTGCGGCAACACCGCCCGCCGCCGGGCCATGTCCAACGTCGTCCAGTGTGCCAACGGCTGCCCGTCGAGCTCCACCGTCCCCGCGCTCGGCGCCAACTCCCCGGCCAACGCGGCCAGCAACGTCGACTTACCGGCCCCGTTGGGCCCGACGAGAGCGACGACCTGCCCCGCCACCCCCTCGAAATCCACACCGTCGAGCACCCGCCGCGCCTGCCCGCCCCCGCGCCGCTCCACACTCACCCCCGACGCCCGCACCGTCACATCTCCCCGCCGCGGCCACCCCGGCACCTCGTGCACAACCCGCACCTTCACCCCGCATCTCCCGTCGAGCGGCACACCATCGAGAGGTCTGCTCGGCGTCCGCCGCAGCCAAGCGCCACCCGGCGAGGCCCGCTCATGCCCAGCCTCCGGCCCGGGCGCGGGTGCGGCGCAGCAGGTAGAAGAAGACCGGGCCGCCGATGAGGGAGGTGAGCATGCCCAGCGGCAGGTCGGCGTTGTCGACGAGGGAGCGGGCGGCGACGTCGGCGGCCAGCAGCACCACCGCGCCGACGACGGCGCTGAGCAGAATCAGGATCCGGTGGGCCGGGCCGACCAGCATCCGCACCAGATGCGGCACGATCAGACCGACGAACAGGATGATGCCGGTGAACGCGACACCGGCGGTGGCCAGGATCGCCACCACCACGATCACGTTGCGCCGCAACCGCTCCACGTCGACACCCAGATGGCGGGCCGCCGACTCTCCGAGCGCCAGCAGATCCAGCCGCGGCGCCAGCAGCACCGCCGCCGCCACACCGACCGCGGCCAGCGGCGCGACCACACCCACCGACTCCCAGGTGGCCCCGTTGAGCGACCCCAGTTGCCAGAACACGATCTGATCGCGCGCGGCGGGGGAGGCCACGAACAGCAGCAGCGCGATCAATCCGCCCGCGAACGCGTTGATCGCGACACCGGTCAACACCAGCGTGACGACCTCGGTGCGGCCGCCCGAGCGCGCCAGCAGATACACCAGCAACGTGGTCGCCAGCCCCGCCACGAACGCCGCCGCGGCCACCGACCACGCCGCCACGAACGCCCCGCCCACCACGATGACCGTGCCCGCACCGACCGCGGCCCCCGCCGACACCCCGATCACGCCGGGCTCGGCGAGCGGATTGGCGAACACACCCTGCAACAACGCACCCGCTGTCGCCAGCGCCGCACCGACCAGCATCGCCAGCACCACCCGCGGGAACCGCACCTGCCACAACGTCACCTCACCGGCAGGATGCGCGGGCATCGGCCCGACCTCCAGCCCCATCCGGTGCAATACGCTGCCCGCCACCTCGGCGGGCGTCGTCGGCACCTGACCGATCGCCGCCGACGCCACCGCCAGCGAGACCAGCCCGGCCACCGCCACCGCGAACACCAGCAGCACCCGCGAACGGCCCCGCGACTTCGGCAGCGGCGGCACCGGCGGCCGCGCGGTGTCCGTCTTCGAGACGCTCATGCGTGCCCGGTGCCGTACACCGCCGCGCTCAACGCCGCGATCACCCGGCCGGTGTTCGGCCCGAAACTCAGCAGCACCGCATCCGACATGTCCACCACACGCCGGTCGCGGCCCGCCGGGGACTGCGCGATCCCCGGCACCTTTTCCAGCCCCTCCACACCGCCGACGGACTTCAACCCGTCCGACATCACCAGCAGCACATCCGGCGCCGCGCCGATCATGGCCTCACTGGTGATCGCCGTGAACGGCTCTTTCACCCCGGCCACCGCGCCCGCGTCCCGCGCACGCAGCGCCGCGATCAACGCGTCCGCACCCGACCCGGGCCCGGCGAGCATCGTGATCGCGGTGGAACGCAGATACAGGAACGCGATGGTCAGCTGCGGGTCCTGCGCGGGCACCGCGGCGCTCGCGGCGGCGATCTCGTCGCGGGTGCGCCGCGCCAGCGCCTGCCCCCGCTCCGGCACCCCCAACGCGCCCGCCACCGCCTCGATCTGCGGCACCACCCCGTCCATCGTGCGCTCCGGATCGAAGTACACGACCGTGACCCCCGCCGCACGCAACTGCTCACGCACCGCGGGCGCCGCGCTGGTGGTGTCGGTCAAGAACACCGACGGCCGCATCGCCAGCACCGACTCCACATTCAGCGACCCGTTGCCCCCGGCCACGTTCGGCACATCCCGCACCGCGGGAAACGCCGCCGAGGTGCTGCGGCCCACCAGCTTGGGCCCCAGCCCCAGCGCGTACACGATCTGGGCGAGGGTGCCGTAGCGATCCACGGCGATGATGCGGGAGGCGTCGGTGACGGTCACCGCGGCGCCGTCGAACGAACGCACCGTCACCGGCAGCGTGGGCGTGGGCTCCGGCCCGATGGGCACCGGATCCAGATCGGTCAGCGTCGCCGTCGTCGGCCCGTGCCCGCCGTGCGAGGACCCGGCGTCGGCGCCACACGCGACCACCACCGCCAGCAAGCTCACCGCGAACAACATCGGCAGGGCGCGCCGCCATCCGGTTCGGATCCGACTCCCACCCCTGGCCGCTGCAGTGCTCATGCAGGCAAGGCTAATCTGTGTCACTCCGCGCGTGCACTGACGTCGTCCAGGGCCGCGGCGATCGCCCGCGGCAACTCCAGGGTCTCGGCGGCCAGCACGCCGGTGAGCTGCCCGATGTCGCGGGCGCCGACGATCATGCTCGCCACCCCCGGCCGGTCCCGGATCCAGGCCAGCGCCACCGCCAGCGGCGAGGTGCCCAACCCGTCCGCGGCGGTCACCAGCGCATCCACCACCCGGGTGGCGCGGTCGTCGAGACCACTGCGGATCTCCGCCGCGGTCGCCTCGTCGGCGCCGCGCGAATCAGCGGGAACACCGTCGCGATACTTGCCGGTGAGGATGCCACCCGCCAACGGCGCCGAGGCGATCACCCCGACACCGTGGAACCGCGCGGCGGGCACGACATCGGTCTCCGCCCCCCGCGCCAGCAGCGAATACGGCGTCTGCGCCGCGGTCACCGGCGCCACCGCGGCCAGACTGGCCAACTGCCAGGCCGCGAACCCGCGCACCCCCGCGTAACGCACCCGGCCCGAGCGCACCACCTGCTCCAACGTGGAGGCGACCTCCTCCAACGGCGTCCGCGGATCCCACACCGCGACATTCCAGATGTCGAGATGATCGGTGCCGAACTCCAGCAGCGTGCGGTCCAGCTGCCGCAGCAGCGCCCGCCGCGAGGTGTCCACCGTGACCTGCGCCGCCTCCGGCATCCCCGCCGCGGCGAATCCCCACGACGCGATCCCGGCGCAACCGCTGAGCACCAGCTCGTCGCGGGAGACCAGGTCACCGAGCAATTCGGCCAGGATCCGCTGCGCGGCCCCGCCCGCGTAGGCGGGGGAGGTGTCCACCAGCGTGCCGCCCG
This sequence comes from Nocardia sp. NPDC004718, assembly GCF_053601535.1. Taxonomy (NCBI): domain Bacteria; kingdom Bacillati; phylum Actinomycetota; class Actinomycetes; order Mycobacteriales; family Nocardiaceae; genus Nocardia; species Nocardia sp. NPDC004718. The sequence goes on along the minus strand of NZ_JBSGCA010000018.1, from coordinate 39,322 downwards.
CCTCGACGAACGCCACCAGTTGCCCCGCCGCGTCCTCGGCGTCGGTGTGCGCACCCCAGGTATGGGTCGCCAGGCCCATCCGCGACACCCGCAGGCCGCTGCGGCCCACCGTCCGCTGTTCCATCACCGTGTCCGCGCATTCGTCACGGCGCCAAGCCTAGAGTGTGGATACGCGACTCGGCGGCCACCAGTACAGTGTCGCGCCCCGGTGCGGCGAGCACACCCGCGACCCGCGCGGTGGCGGCAGCGCCACAGCCGGGCACGCCGCCGCGGCCTCGACACTGTACTGTCGCTGCGTGATTGGCGCGGTGGTCAGGAAGAATCGACCGATCGCCGCACCAACACCCAGGTTGCAACGCGTATTCGGCGCGGAAGTGGAGGATGGTTCGTGGTAGGCGAGTCGATGACCTGGGTGCAGGCCTTGGTACTGGGTCTGGTGCAGGGACTGACGGAGTTCCTGCCGATCTCCTCCTCGGCGCATCTGCGCATCGTCTCGTCGGTCTTCTTCGGCGACGACGCGGGCGCCTCGTTCACCGCGGTCACCCAGCTGGGCACCGAAGCCGCGGTGCTGGTGTACTTCGCCAAGGACATCTGGCGGATCCTGTTGGCCTGGTTCGCGGGTCTGCGCGAGCAACTGACCACGCGCGGCCGCCAGCAGATCCCGCTGCACGATCAGCCCACGACGAGACTTCCGGTCATCACCGCCGACCACAAGCGCGTCTTCGACGAACAGGCCCAGCGCGAACTCGACTACCGCATCGGCTGGTATGTGATCATCGCCACCATCCCGATCGGTGTGCTGGGATTCTTGCTCAAAGACGAGATCCGCACCGGCGCCCGCAATCTGTGGCTGGTGTCGTTCATGCTGATCTTCTTCGCCCTGGTCATCGCCGCCGGTGAACACTTCGGCCGCAAGGATCGCCCGATCGAGCAACTGACCACCCGTGACGGGCTGGCCATGGGTTTCGCGCAGTGCCTGGCGCTGATCCCCGGTGTCTCACGCTCGGGCGCCACCTCCACCGCGGGCCTGTTCCTGGGCTTGGAGCGCGAAGCGGCCGTACGGTTTTCGTTCCTGCTGGCCATCCCGGCCGTGACCGCATCGGGCCTGTTCAGCCTGCCGGACGCGTTCGAACCCGCTGGTGAGGGCCTCAACGCCAGCGGACCGCAACTGCTGGTGGCCACCGTGCTGGCGTTCGCGGTCGGCTACGCGTCGGTGGCGTGGCTGCTGCGTTTCGTGGCACGGCATTCGCTGTACTGGTTCGTCGGCTACCGCATCGTGCTGGGCGCGATCCTCATGGGTCTGCTGGCGGGCGGGGTGGTCTCGGCGACATGATCGCTAGGCTGACCGCATGACGGTGATCCTGTTGCGGCACGGTGTGTCGACCTCGAACACCGCCCGCACCCTGGCCGGTCGCAGCACCGGCGTCGAGCTCACCGAGCGCGGCGAGGAGCAGGCGAGGGCCGTGGCCGAACGACTGGCCGGGCTGCCCATCGAACGGATCGTGCACTCCCCGCTGCTGCGCTGCCAGCGCACGGTCGCGCCGCTGGCGGAGAAGTTCGGGCTGGAACCGGTATTCGACGACCGGCTGCTCGAGGTGGACTACGGCGAGTGGACCGGGCGGCCCATCGCCGAACTCCTGGAGGAACCGCTGTGGAAGGTCGTGCAACGGCACGCCTCCGGCGCGGTGTTTCCCGGCGGAGAAGGGCTGGCGCACGTACAAGCCCGCGCGGTCGCCGCGATCCGCGAACACGACCGCGCCCTGGCCGAGCAGCACGGCCGCGACGCGCTGTGGGTGGCGTGCACGCACGGCGACGTGATCAAGTCGGTACTCGCCGACGCCCTGGGCATCCACCTCGACGGCTTCCAGCGGATCCTCGTCGAACCGGCCTCGCTCAGCGTCGTGCGCTACACCCCGACCGCACCGTACGTGTGGCGGCTCAACGACACCGGCGCCGACCTGTCGGCCCTCGCCGCCTCCGGCGGTCAACAGCAGGCGGCGGCGTCGTCGACGCCGGGAGGCGAGGTCTCCGGACCAGTCCCCGGTGGCGAGCTCGGCAATAGCGCAAGTGCGGATAATGGGAATGCGGAGCGTCGAGATTCCTTGTAAACAACCGAGCGGTCGTTGTATGGGATCCCCGCGCCGCGGGTAGTCGATCAGGGTCATATCAGGAGGTGCATGTGTCACGCGCAATCCATGTATTCCGCACCCCCGATCGTTTCGTCGCCGGGACCGTCGGTGAGCCGGGCGATCGCTCGTTCTATCTGCAGGCCGTGCAGGAACCGCGCGTGGTCAGCGTGCTGCTGGAAAAGCAGCAGGTCAAGGTGCTCGCCGACCGGATGGGTCTGCTGCTGGACGAGGTCGCGCGCCGCTTCGGCGCCGAAGTGCCCCCGCAAGCCGAGGACGTCGCCGACAACGCACCGCTTGTCACCCCCATCGACGCCGAGTTCCGTGTCGGCACCATGGGCCTGGGCTGGGACGCCGACGCGGGCGCGGTGGTGGTGGAACTGCTGGCGATCACCGAGACCGAGGTCGACGAGTCGGTGGTCCTCGACGACACCGAAGAGGGCCCCGACGCGGTGCGGGTGTTCCTCACCCCGATCCAGGCCCGCGAATTCGCGCTGCGCTCCACCCGGGTGATCGCGGCGGGCCGCCCGCCGTGCCCGCTGTGCGGTGAGCCGCTGTCGGCGCGCGGGCACATGTGCGTGCGCACCAACGGCTACAAACGCGGTGAGATCTTCGGCGCGGCCGAAATGGAGGAGTGATTCGGTGGCCGAGGCCGGGGACGGATTCCACAACGGTGAACTGACCGTGGTCGGGCGGGTGAGCACCGCCAGCAACGTCACCCTGGTCTGCGACGTGAACGACACCGTCACCGGCGAGACACCCCTGCGGGTGGTGTACAAACCGATCCGCGGCGAACGACCGCTGTGGGATTTTCCCGACGGCACCTTGGCCGGGCGCGAGGTGGCCTCGTATCTGATCTCCGAGGCGATCGGCTGGGGCGTGATCCCCGAAACCATCTTGCGCGACGGCCCTTTCGGCTTCGGCATGGTGCAACGCTGGGTCGTGGGCGCGGACAACCACACCGACCGCGGCGACCGCCTCGACCTGATCGACCTGTGCCCGGCGGGCGCGGTGCCCGACGGCTTCCGCGAGGTGCTGCGCGCGGTGGACGACGTCGGCAACGAAGTGTCGCTGATCCACGCCGACGATCCGCGGTTGCAGCGTGTGGCGGTGCTGGACGTCCTGCTCAACAACGCCGACCGTAAGGGCGGGCACGCGCTGGAAGGGGTGGACGGGCAGGTCTACGGCGTCGACCACGGCATCTGCCTGCACACCGACCACAAACTGCGCACGGTGCTGTGGGGCTGGGCCGGGCAGCCCATCGACGACGGGCTGATCGCCGACATCACCGCGTTCGCCGAGCAGCTGCCGGGCGCGTTCGCCGACACCCTCGGCGAGCACATCACCGACGCCGAGATCGACGCGTTGATCGAACGCACCCAGCAGGTGCTCGACGACCCGGTGATGCCGGTGCCGCGCACCTCCCGGCCCATTCCGTGGCCTGCGTTCTGATCGTGACCGCTGCCGTGGGCGGGGTTTCCTGGCACAGTTGAAGCTTCGAGCGCTCGATGCGACGACGAGGAGGACGCGATGCCCCACTCCACTCCCGATCGCGCGGCGCCGGTGGTGCGGGTCGTCGTCGGCGCGCCGACCTATCGCATCGCATTGCACTACGTGCACCTCTACGACAAGAAGCCCTACCCCGACACCGACCTGCACCTCTACGACAACGGCGTCTACTGGCTGAGCTCGGCGGGGGAGAACCACTTCGGCGTCTACGTCATGACCGAGGGTTCGGTGGACTCCGGGCGGTTCACCATGCGGTTCATCTCGTTGCCTTCCGCGGACTGGGGCGATACGGTCGCTTATCACGAACTCGAGTTCGACGTCGCGCGCGGGGAATTCACGCAGCTCGCGCTCGCCGACACCGATCCCGACATCCCCGAACTGGACGGGACGTTCGCGATCGGCCTCAACACCGTCACCGATCCCACCCGCGGCACCGACAGCTGATTCAGCGAAACCGTAATTATTGACATCCCACGATTTGCTGGAAGACGCAGGTCGCGGCAGGCGACCCTACCGGCCGCAGGGGCGCGGCGACCGGGCCGGGGGCCGATGATCTCCACGACACCTTTACCCTCGTAAGCATGCAGTCCTGGTCCGATACCGCCCTCCCCACCGTCCCTGGAGCAGGACCGCCGTTGCGGTTGTACGACACCGCCGACCGTCTGGTGCGCCCGGTCACCCCCGGCTCCACCGCCACCATGTACGTCTGCGGCATCACCCCCTACGACGCCACCCACCTCGGGCACGCCGCGACCTACCTGACCTTCGACCTGGTCAACCGGCTGTGGCGCGACGCGGGCCACGACGTGCACTACGTGCAGAACGTCACCGACGTCGACGACCCGCTGTTCGAACGCGCCGCCCGCGACGGCGTGGACTGGCGCGACCTCGGCGCGGCGGAGACCGACCTGTTCCGTGAGGACATGGCCGCGCTGCGGATCGTGCCGCCCCGCGACTACGTCGGCGCCGTCGAATCCGTCGACGAGGTCGTCGAATTCGTGCAGAAACTGCTGGCTTCCGGCGCCGCCTACGTCGTCGACGACGCCGAGTACCCCGACGTCTACTTCCGCGCCGACGCCACCGACCAGTTCGGTTACGAATCCGGCTACGACCGCGCCACCATGCAGCGGCTGTTCGCCGAACGCGGCGGCGACCCGGACCGTCCCGGTAAACGCGACACCATCGACGCGCTGCTGTGGCGCTCGGCGCGGCCCGGCGAGCCGTCCTGGCCCGCCCCGTTCGGTCCGGGCCGACCCGGCTGGCACATCGAGTGTTCGGCGATCGCGTTGAACCGCATCGGCCCGGAATTCGACATTCAGGGCGGCGGCAGTGACCTGATCTACCCCCACCACGAATACTCCGCCGCGCACGCCGAGTCGCTCATCGCGGGCCGCCGCTTCGCCCGCCACTACGTGCACGCCGGCCTGATCGGGCTGGACGGGGAGAAGATGTCGAAGTCCCGCGGCAACCTCGTGCTGGTGTCCACGCTGCGCCGCGGCGGCGTCGACCCGTCCGCCATCCGCCTGGGCCTGCTGGCCGGCCACTACCGGCAAGACCGGATGTGGACCGACGCCCTGCTCGAGCGGGCGCAGCAGCGTTTGGAGCTGTGGCGCGAAGCCGCCGCGTTGCCCGCCGGCCCGTCGGCCACCGACACCGTCGCCCGCCTGCGCCAGCACCTGGCCGACGATCTGGACACCCCCAAGGCGCTCGACGCGCTCGACAACTGGGCCCGCCAGGCACTGGACTACGGCGGCCAGGACACCGACGCGCCCGCGCTGATCGCCACCGCCGTCGACGCCCTGCTGGGCATACGCCTGTAGCCGGTCTCTTGCCCGCATCCCGCGCACGTGATGGGGTACGGGGGTGTGCAAGCTTCCCGGCCTCGGCCTGTTCGGCCCCGGCGGCAAACTGACCTCCCTCAGCGCGGGCTCCTTGCGGCCCCCGGCCGATCCCGCCGACCCGCGCACGATCGCCGCGCGCGCCCGCTTCTTCGGCGCCGACACCGTCGACCCGCAGACCGGCGCACCGCGCACCGACCGGGTCGTGCTGTCGTGGGTCGGCTGCACCACCTTCGCCCTGGCCATCGGCGGTTCGGTGTTCCTGCTCGACGCGTGGGTGCCCCGGCTGACCAGCACCGGTTACGTCCCCGCCACCCCGCAGGACCTGGTGGACCTGGCGCCCGCGGCGATCTTCATCGGCCACGGCCACTTCGACCACGCCGCCGACGCGGGCCGCATCGCTCGAGCCAGCGGCGCGGTCGTGCACGGCACCGCCGAGCACTGCGCGACCATCGCCGCACAGGTCACCGATCCGGCGTTCCCCACCGCCGTGCACGGTGACGTGGGCACCGCGATCGGCGCCAGGGAGGATTTCGCTGTGGGCGCGGTCGAGGTGACCGTCGTGCGGCACCTGCACTCCGCACGCACCCCACCCGATCCCGTCGGCGGATCGCCGCGCTTCTTTCCCCGCCCCGAACCGGGCATCGTGCTCACCCACCCGCCGACGCTGAGCGGTCTGCTGCAAGGTGTGCCGCGGCTGGGCGACCCCGAAGGAGGGGTGCTGCTGTATCAGTTCCGGGTGCCGGGCTTGTGCCTGGTGTGGCACGACTCGACCGGACCGCTCACCGAACGCGCCCCGCAGGTGTTCGACACCCTCGCCGCGCTCCCGGCCACCGACGTGCAGATCGGCGCGGTGCAGGGCTACAACCAGATCAGCAACGGCCTGCGCGATCCCCGCACCTACATCGAAGCCCTCACCCCCGCGCTGTTCGTGCCGAGCCATCACGACAACTGGCTGCCCGGACTCACCGCGAGCGCGGCGACCTACGACGCAGCGTTGCGCGCGGAACTGGAACGGATCTCCGCGCCACGGCGACCGGAACTGCGCACCCTGCACGATCCGGCCGACTACGTGCACCCGCAGCGGCTCACCTTCCGGCTGTGAGCGTGTCCGCGCCGCCGGCGCGGGGTCCGCTGCCCGTCGGGTTCGTGCACGGTCGCGGCGAGGTCTTCGGCAACGCCAGCGTGTCGCCGCGGCCGACACCCGGCGCGGCCAGGCCCGCCGCGACCGCGCGTACTTCTTCGGCGTACACCCGCCAGGTGAGCGTTTGTTCGCCGCCGATGGACCGGACGGCGACCGCGTCGGGTCGCGGCGCTGCGTTGGAATGCGGCGCAGGACGTGTTCGGTTCGGTCATCGCACAACCCCGTTCGGTACACCCGGCTTTCCCGGACCGCAGGTGTCCGGCTGTGCTCGGCGGGGCGCTTTCGCCCGTTTCCGCATCCGCGACCGGTTCGTCCGCGCACGACCGAACCACTTCCGCGGCAACGGGATCGGTGGATCCGGTCGTGCGGATTCCGCTGCCCGCCCGGCCGGGCGATGGGGTCGCGGACCGACCGCCGCGGCGGGGCGGGTCAGGCCGCGCTGCCGCTGCCGGCTTGGAACACGGCGGTCATGAGGTCGGCGAGAACTGTCAGCAATTCCACGATCGCTCCCTTTCGGTAGAAAACACGAGTCAGCAGCGTGTATGACGCGATCGTCCTTCCCGTGAACGTGGAATGAATAAACAGAAACCGACCGGCACGGGACGGGGTGACTGCCGGTGTTCGACCTCTGATACGCGCTGAGCTGGGATTCATCGCCATCTCTGCGGCTTCGGCCGGCCCCCGGTCCGATGGAAAGATTCCCGCTCCCACCGCGCCGCATTCCGCCGACGACTTCACCGTGAAGCCGAAGAAAAGGCGCGACACAGCAATTCGTCAGGAATTATCACCTCACGGAACAAGGGAGAATTCTTGCGACGCAGCAATTTCCGGTGCACCCAGCATCGTGGTCGGAGCGCTAGGTGGTCAGTGCCGTGACGGCGGCGGCGTACATGGTGTTCTTGATCGCCCCGAGAGTGCCGGGGTCCTTGCCGCCCAGCGGGGCCAGCAGCGCTACGGCGGAGTCGGTGACGGCCCCTTCGGCGGCGGTGGCATCGACGATGTCGTAGGCCGCGGCGTCGACGCCGCCGAAGCGGCGGCCGGTGGTCATCGAGGCGACGGCGCTTTTCGGGGTGAGCTTGGCCTGGATCAGCGCGGCCATCCCGGGGGTGAAGGGAATGTGGATGTCGACTTCGGGGAAGCAGAAGTAGCCGCGGTCGGCGCGCATCACGCGGTAGTCGTGGGCGATGGCGAGCATGGCGCCCGCGCCGAAGGCGTGCCCGGGCAGCGCGGCGGCGGTGGGCACGGGCAGGGTGAGCACCCGCGCGAACAGCGCCTGCACCTGCGCGACGTACCACTCGGCGCGATCGGCGTTGGCGCCGAGCCAGGCCTGGTCCAGTCCGTTGGAGTAGAACTTGCCGCTCGCGGTGGTGACCAGGCCCTGTGCGCCGTCGGCGAGGGCGGTGTCGAGGTGGGCGCCGACCTGGTCGAGAAAGTCGGGGGAGAAACGGTTCTCGTCGCCACCGAGGTCGAGAACGGCGATCTTGTCGTAGTAGTCGAGCGTAGGCATCGGGGGTCCTTCCGGTAGGGGGTGAAAACGGGGGTCACAGGGGTGGGGGACCGACGGCGAGTACGGCCCGCACGGCGCTGCGCAGGTATTCCCGTGCGCGCGGATCGGCCAGCCGGTCGCGGCGCAGCAGCACCGCGGTCGGCAGATCGACCAGGCACAGCGTCATGACGTCGACGGCGTGGCGATCGCCGCGCTGCCACAACTGCCGCGACAGCCGCACCAGCAACTCGACAAGCACCGCGTCGGTGGCGGCCAGCTCGGCGGCGACACCTTCGGGCACCTCGCTGAGCAACTCCTCACGCCGCACGGCCAGCAGCAGCCGCGACGACGCGGGGTGGCGTTCGGCGAACAGCGCGGGCGCCTCCGCGGCCGAGACCACGGCCTCGACGTCGCCTCGGCCGTCCGATGCCGCGTCGACCAGCGCGGTCTGCAGGTCGAGAAAGCGGCGCGCGGCACGCAACCAGGTGCGGGCCAGCAACTCCGCGCGTGATCCGAAGGTGTGGTAGATCGCGCCGTTGGACACGCCGGTGGCGGCGGCGACCGCGCGCGTGGTGACCGCGGCGGGGCCGGAGCGAACGGCCAGCGATTCCGCGGCGTCGAGCACGGTGTCGGGGTCGTGGGTCCGGGGGCGGGGCATGCCGCCACTATAACAGAGCAATTGCTCTGTTATGCGCCGCGTGTCCCGCGCGGCCAGATCACCCACGCGCGCTGACTACTTCAGCAGGTAACAGGTACCGAAGCGTCTTCTCGGCGTACGCATCGGTACTTCCCGAGGTCGGTCCAGCCGACGCTACGATGGGGTACTGTTCGGTCCCTCCCCCTGACCGAACGAAGAGAACGGCGCGCGTATGTCACGAGTGGTCACCAAGGAGCAGTACTTCGACACCGGCTTGGAAGTGCTCGCCGATCTCGGCTTCAAGGGTCTCAACATCGGCGTCCTGTGCCGGCAGCTCGGCGTCACCAGCGGATCGTTCTACCACCACTTCGGCAGTTGGCAAGGATTCGTCGACGCCCTGCTCGAACACTGGGAGAACCGCCAAGTGCGCATCCTGGGCACCATGCCGTTCAACCAGGGCAACCCCGATGACGACATCCGCGCCATGTCCGACCTCGCCGCCGGACTGCACCATTCCGCCGAAGCCGCCATCCGCGCCTGGGCGGCCAACGACGAATCGGTCAACCTCGCACTCAAGCGCGTCGACGAATCCCGCAGGCGCACCGTGCACAAAGCGATCAAGGGAGTCGTCGGCGACGACGACACCGCCGCCGTGGTCACCTCACTGGGCATGGCGATGCTCGTCGGCTACCAGCAGATCGCCGCGGGCGGGGAGAACCTGTCACTGGACCAGCTGCTGGCCGAATACGCGCGCCTGATCTACTCCCACGCCCAGCGCTGACCCACTCCGGCTAACCGAGCAGCTCGTCGACATAGCACCAGCGCCACGCCTCTCCCGGCTCCACGCTGCGCATCACCGGATGCCCGCTGGCGGCGTAGTGCTTGGTCGCGTGATTGCCCGGAGACGAGTCGCAGCAGGCGATGTGCCCGCACGACAAGCACATCCGCAGATGCACCCATGCCTGTCCCTCCGCGAGACATTCGCCGCATTCGTCCGGCCCGCCGTGCGCACGCACCAGCGGTGCGTCCCGCAGATGCGCGCAAGCGTCGTCGGCCCCCGCCGCGGCCAGCGGTTCGACCCGTTCTTCCTCGGTCTCGTCGTAGCGATCGATGATCGACTCCTCGAGATCCAACTGCGCCAGCACGTGCTGCAGGATCTCGTAGTCGACGGTGCCCGAATCCCGGACGCGCAAGACCGTTTCGCGTTCGGCCTGCAACATCGCCAACCGCAGCCGCCGGTACTCCGCGGTGGGTGTCACCAGCTCCGACTCCGCCCGCCCCAACCGCTCCCAGGCGGCGTTGGCCTTCCACAGGACGCGATCACGCAACGTCTGCACCACCCCCGGCGGCGTGTCCGGCGTGACCTCCCGCTCGAGCACGGCCAAACCGGCTGCGGTGGCCTGCTGCAACACGTTGGCCTTCTGCAACGCGTCCTCGGCGCGACTGGGCCCGCGCAACCGCAGCCACCGCACCAGCCACGGCAACGACGTGCCCTGCACCAGCAGCGTTCCCGCCACCACCACCAGCGCCAGCAGGCGCAGCACGGCCAGCAACGGAGTGTCCTGCGGCAGCAGCAGCACCGCCGCCAACGTCACCACCCCACGCATCCCCGCCCACGACACCACCACCAGATGACTCACCGGCACCGCGTCGCCGCCACCGAGACTGCGCGACAACAGCGACGACCCGAACACCCAGACCGGACGCGCCAGCATCGTCGCGGCCAGCACCGCCACCGCCGACCACAGCAGGGTGGTGTGGTCGAGCTCGCTGCGCCAAGCACCCTCCACGATGCCGCGCACCTGCAACCCGATCAGCACGAACACCGCGCTCTCCAGGATGAACTGGATCGTGCGCCAATTGATGCGCTCGGAGATCCGCGACGCGGCGCTCTGCCACACCGGCGCGTTGTGTCCGAGGATCATCCCGCACACGACCACCGCGATCACCCCCGAGGCGTGGATGCCCTCGGCGGGCAGATACGCCGCGAACGGCGCCAGGAACGACAACGTCGTGTCCATCACCGGGTCGGTGATCCGCCGCCGCAGCATCGCCAGCAGATAGGCCACCACCACTCCCACCGCCGCGCCGCCACCGGCCGCCAGCACGAAATCGGCGCCGGCCGCCCACACCGACACCGTGCCCACCATCGCCGCCAGCGCCGTCCGCAACGCCACCAGCGCGGTCGCGTCGTTGAACAGCGACTCGTCCTCCAGGATCGTCACGATCCGCCGCGGCATCCCGATCCGCCGCGCCACCGCCGTGGCGGCCACCGCATCCGGCGGAGCCACCACCGCACCCAGCGCGACAGCGACCGCGAACGGCACCGGCAGCAGCCACCACACCACCACCGCCACCACGAAGGTCGTGAACAACACCAACCCCACCGACAACAACCCGATCGTGCGCGCATTCGCCCGGAAATCCACCAGCGACGTGCGGATCGCGGCCGTATACAGCAAAGGAGGCAGGAAACCGAGCAGAATGATCTCCGGCTCCAAATGGATCTCCGGCAGCAACGGCAGATACGACGCCGCCACCCCGCCCACCGTCAGTACCAGCGGTTCGGAGATCCCGAACCGTCGCGCCAGCGCCGCCAACGCGGCCGCCGACGCGACGAGAACAACCAGGCCGATCGCGACATGCACGGTGGAATTCTCCCAGAGCGCACGATCGGCTATCGGGTCGGCGCGGTAGATGACACGTGCACGGCCGACCGAACTACTGTGCCCGGGCGCACACACGCGCCATGCTTGTCCACGACAAGGAGGTAGACATGGAGGAGTTCGCGTCCTGGCGGGCGAACGGACGACGCCACACTCATCGCGGCCACCAGATCTTCTGGCGCGACGGAGGCGCAGGCACCGACGGGACGCTGGTGTGCATCCACGGATTTCCCACCGCGTCCTGGGACTGGCATCGGATCTGGCCGGCCCTGTGCGAACGATTCGCCAGGGTCATCGCCCCCGACATGATCGGCTTCGGCTGGTCGGCCAAACCCCGCCACTACGACTACCGCATCACCGACCAAGCCGACATCCACGAGAACCTGCTGCGAGAACAGGGCATCAGCCGGTACCACATCCTCGCCCACGACTACGGCGACACCGTCGCCCAGGAGCTTTTGGCCCGCGACGCCGAACGCCGCGCGGCCGGCGACGAATCCCTGGTGATCGAGTCGGTGTGCCTGCTCAACGGCGGCTTGTTCCCCGAAACACACCGCCCCCGCCTGGTGCAGCGGCTGCTGGCGAGCCCGCTCGGCCCGCTGATCGGCGTCCTGGGCACCGAACGCACCTTCCACCACAGCTTGGCCGCGGTATTCGGGCCCGACACCAAACCCACCGACATCGAACTGCACCAGTTCTGGCTGCTGTGGTGCAGCAAGCACGGCAAAAGCAACGGCCACAAACTCATCCGCTACATGGCCGAACGCCGCAAGCAGCGCACGCGCTGGGTGGGCGCACTGCAACGGGCCCAGGTCCCGCTCCGGCTCGTCGACGGCCTGTCCGATCCCGTCTCCGGCGGCCACATGGTGCACCGCTACCGCGAACTGATCACCGACCCCGATGTCGTGGAACTGTCGCGAATCGGCCACTACCCGCAACTGGAGGCACCCGAGCAGACCCTCGCGGCATTCCTGGAATTCCACGACACCCGCGTCCACAAGCCCACGGCCTGACCGATGGTGCGGACCGGCCCCGCCGGTCCGCACCATCACCGTGTATCCGCACCATCACCGTGTAGTCCACGACCGCGCTGGACCGCTTCCGAAACCCGTTCGCGTGGAACCGTTCTCGCGTCCCGACCGCCGACATGCGCACCGAAGGAGCCGCCGATGTCCGCCGCCGACCTGCCCCTGGAAACCATCGAACTCGACCAGTCCGGGCGGGTACTCACCGCGCGTGTCGTCGCGCCCCCGTGGAACTTCGTCACCACCGCGGTCGTCCGCGACCTCGACCTTCTCACCGCCGCGGTCGATATCGACGACACCGTGGGCGCGGTCGTGCTCACCGGAGGACTGCCCGGCCGCTTCCTCACCCATGCCGACCCTGCCGCCCTCGGCGGCATGATCGAGAAACCACGCCCCTTCGTCCCCGCTCGCGCCGCCGCACCGTTCCTGCGCGCCGCCGCTGCCGTCCTGCACGTTCCCGGCGCCACCGACCTGGTCGAACGCCACGGCGGCGGTCTCGGTGCCGGCCTGGTCTGGGGTTACCGCTGGAAACGCACCACCTTGCGGATGAACCGCTCCGGCGTCGCCTACCTCGCCGCCATCAACGGACCCGCACTCGGCGGCGGGCACGAAATCGCGCTGGCCTGCGATCTGCGCTACGCCGCCGACGCCGACCACGTGCGCTTGGGCCAGATCGAGACGCTGGCCAACCTCATCCCCGGCGGCGGCGCGACCCAACGCCTCACCCGGCTGCTCGGCGCCGCCAAAGCCATCGAGGTCACCCTCGAAGGCACGCCGTTCACCGCCCAGGAAGCGCTGCGTCTCGGCCTGGTGAACCGCGTACTGCCGGCCGAGGACCTGCTCGCCGAAACCCAGGCCACCGCGGCCCGGCTGGCCGCCCGCAACCCGGTCGTCGTCGCCGAGCTCAAACGCGCCGTCTACTTCGGCTCCGATAAATCCCTCTCCCGCGGCCTCGACGCCGAACAAGCCGGGTTCGTCTCCGTCGGCACCACCACCGCGGCCGCCCGCACCACCAAAGCCTTCTTCGAAGACCTCCACCGCCTCGCCGACACCCCGTTCCTGGCCGACCCCCAACCCTGGCTGGACGGCACCCGCGTCGACCAGGTGAGCAAATGACCCACCTCGCGGGGGACGTCAGCGTTCGATGCTCATAGTCAGGTGCAGTGAAGTCCGGCGCAGCGGGAGCGAGTCGCTCAGCCGGGGATGTATGACCCGGACCCGTACTGCTCGACGTCGCGGCGGTACCGGTCCTGCCAGTGCAGGAATTCGTGGCCGTCGCTGCGGAACTTGCCCTGCAGATCGCCGGGAAGGCCTCCGGTACAGCCTCTGGCCAGGAATTCCACCATCCCGTACGGCAGGACCGTCAATTCGTCGTCGAATACGCACACCGGCCACTCGGCGCTCGATTCACCCTCGACGCGCCACAGGTAGTAGTAGTCGCCACCGCCATCAACACCCCAGTGGATATACATGTCACCATCACCCAGAATTTCGGCCCTGTACGGCTTGGCAGCAGCCCGGCGAAACGTCCCGGTGATCTCCACCACACTCGTGCTGTACCGGTGGCCGGGCGCCGTCGCCGGTGCCGCGATCAGCAGCTCGTCGTCGAGCGTCCCGGCGCCGTAGACCGCGAGGAAGTCCAGGTAGTCCGGCGGCAGTTGGACCCCCAACGCGGCCTCGGCCTCCGCCACCCCCTGCAGATCCAGCGCCGCCCACTCCGCGCTGGCCGGCGACGGCGAGAGAATCCGCCGCAAACGTTCGAGCGCATCGCTTGTCATCGGTTCTCCCTGATCCGTCGGGCCCGTCGGAACCGGACTCGCCGGATTCATGTCCGGGTCGACCGTGTCTCGTGACCCGCCCTGGCTTCACGGTTCACAGCCCGTTGCGAGACATCGGTGTTCAGTGCCGGCGGGTGGAGGCGCGCCCATCATGCCAACATTCGCGCGTGTCGGCCTGAAGCTGTTCCCAGTCACGGCTATAGCCCCGCAACGCGCCTTGCATGCGGTAACCGGGGGGAGACCTGAACCACCGACCTCGCGATGGCCGCCCACCCCGCGGTCCACACTCGTCAAGCGGTCGGCGCGGCTTCGCGCTCGCTGAGGTCCACACGCTCCCCGGAGTCGACCGACGCCCGCGTCACCGTCACCCACGTGTTGTTCACCGCCGCCGTCCCCGAGAACGTGTCGGTCACCGCCGGATCGTGCAGCAGGTTCACATTCGCGCCCGGCAGCGACGCCGCCACCGTCCACCCGACACCCGGCTCCTGATGTCCCCACCCGTGCGGGATCGCCACCGTCCCGGCCCGGATGTCGTCGCTGACCTCCAACGGCACCACGATCGCCCCGGTGCGCGAACGCACCGTCACCGGCTCACCGTCGCGCAACCCGCGCGCCGCCGCATCCTGCGGATGCATCAGCGCCGTGCAACGATCGCGCCCCTTCACCATCGACGGCACATTGTGCAGCCACGAATTGTTGCTGCGCAGATGACGGCGACCGATCAACTTCAAGTCGTAGCCGTCGGCAGGCGCGGTCACCGCCTGACCCCGCTGCGCGTCCGCGAGAACTTCACGCGCGGCCGCCACGAAATCCTCCGGCGCCACATGCACCTTCCGATCCTTCGTCCCGAGCAGCGACCGCAGCCTCGGCCGCAACGGACCCAGATCGATACCGCCCGCCGCCGAACGCGCCTTGCCCACCGTCAAACCCTTGCGACCCCGCCGCAACACCCCGTACGGCCCCGCCGCCACCCCGAGCGTGGCGATCCGCACGGGGCTGACCCGATCGAACACCGCGTTGAGCACCCGCGCGGTGAGCCGCCGCGCAGGCAACGGCACCATTTCGGTGACCAACCGCGCCATGATCTGCCAATCCTCCAGCCCATCGGCGGGCGGCTCGAACACGCGCGCGTCGAAACGCAGATTGTTGCGCACACTGAACACCGGGAACAGGATGTTGACGTCATCGCGCTCCAACGGCGAGATCGGCGGCAGGATGATGTCCGCGTGCCGCGTCGTCTCCGTGACGTACATGTCCACGGCCACATAGAAATCCAGCCCGTCCAGCGCCGCCCCCAACCGTCCGCGCTGCGGCGTGGACAACACCGGATTGCCCGCATACGTGATCATCGCGCGGATCCGGCCCGCCCCCTCGGCCGACATCTCCTGCGCCAGCGCAGCCACCGGCAACTCCGATCGGAACGACTTGTAGGTCCCGGAACTGTCGGTCCACGCCCCATACCCCATCGGCAGATACTTCGCATACCGCGGCGCATCGATCGGCGGCGTCGCGAACATCTGCCCACCCGCCCGATCCAAGTTGCCCGTCACCGCGTTGATCGTGTTCACCAGCCAATGCGTCAACGTGCCGGTCACCTGCTGGCACACCCCGATCCGCGCGTACAGCACCGCGGAGGGCGCCGCCGCGTGCTCTCGAGCCAGCCCGCGAATCGTCTCCGCGTCCACTCCCGCGTACTGCGCCATCTGCTCCGGCGACGCCTCGGCCACCAGCGCACACAACTGCTCCCAGCCGGTGCTCGACGCGCGAATCGCCTTCACGTCACACAGATCTTCGGCGACCAGCACATGCAACATCGCCAGCAGCAGATACACATCACCGCCGGCAGCCACCGCGACGTGCTGATCGGCCAGCCGCGCCGTCTCGGTCCGCCGAGGGTCGATCACCACGACCTTCCCGCCGCGCCGCCGCACGTCCCGGATCCGCTGCTTCGCATTCGGCATGGTCGTCACCGACCCGTTCGACACCGCCGGATTCGCCCCCAGGATCACCAGGCGGTCGGTCCGATCGATATCGGTCACCGGCATCAGCACATTCGAGCCGAACATCCGCCACGCGACGAACTCCTGCGGGAACTGATCGATCGACGACGCCGAGAAGAAGTTCCGCGTCAGCAGCACAGCCCGCAGCAACACCGCGTACAGCACCGACGAGCTGTGCGCGGCCGGATTCCCCAGATACATGCCGATCGCGCTGTTGCCGTGCTCGCGACGCACCTTGCGCAACCGCCGACCGATCTCGTCGAATGCCTCGTCCCAGCCGATCGGCTCGAACGACGAACCCACCCGCCGCACCGGCGTCCGCAACCGATCCGGGTCGTGGTGCAACCCACCCATCGCCGTCGCCTTCGGGCAGATGTACCCCTTCGACAGCACGTCCTGCGGATTGCCCTCGATCCGCGTCACCCGGTCACCGGAGACCGTGACGAGAATTCCGCAGTGCGCCTCGCACAACGTGCACTGACGGGCAATGGTGGTCGCACTCATGAATTTTCACCTTCTGCCGGATCGCTTCCCACAGACTATCTGGGACAGCTCCCTCCGTACAGGGATCTATGCCGGGCGGATGCGGGCATGCAGATGCATGTCGTGCCAACCGTCCGCGTGCAACCCAGCACTGCGCCGGACACCCTCCGGCGCGAATCCCGCCTTCACCGCCGCACGGCAGGACGCGGTATTACGCACCGAGTGCGACACCTCCAGCCGATGGAAACCCACCTCGAACGCCCACCGGGTCACCGTCTCGACCGCGGCCGGCGTCACGCCGCGGCCCCGCCATCCCGGAGTCGTCCAGTACGCGATCCCCGCCACGCCATCCGCGGGTGCCACATGCCGCAACCCGACCCTGCCCGCCACCACGTCGCCGACGACGACCGCCCACTGCGGGCCGTCACCATTACGCCACCCCGCCTGCCAACGTGCGATCAACTCCCGCGCCTCGGCCTCGGAAACGACATCGCGAACATGCCAGCGCTGGATATCCGGATCCTGGTAGACGGCCTGGATCACCGCCGCGTCGGCGTTCGTCCAGGGGCGCACCACCACTGTCTCACCTCGCAAGGTGGGCTGCGTTCCCGCGGCGAACACTTCGGCGGCGACCACATCGGGCAGCAGAGCGGACACATCCGGGATTGTCACCCGGACATACCGCTCGCCGCCAGCGATTTCCCCCGTAGAGTATCCCGATCACGGGCCGTGCCAACCTACCTGGATGGACAGCGGCTCGATCCCGTGCGCGCCGCCGAATCGGGGGATCGTCATACGAACTCCAGCATTGTTCCGACCCACGGCAACCCCGTGTGGTGAGACGACGCCGACGACTGCCGAATGTCTCGGACCGTGCGGTAGCTATGCCGTGCTCCGCACGTCGCGGTCGCTCGACACCCGCACACCGGAGTCGAGCAGAATCGAGGCGAGTAGGTGGCGGGAGCGCGCCAGATCCGAACTGGACCGCTGAACCCGCGGTGAAGCGAAGCCCATGGGGGAGTAGGGGAGTCGGGCCGCCCGGCTACACGGTCGGGACCTCCACCGCTCGACCGCCGACGGCAGGCGCCGGATTCGGCGGCGAGAACCCCGGCAGGAATCGGTTCACCGCGGGAATCATCAGGTGAATCAGCGGCCCGATCCCGAAGGCGTAGACCAGTGTTCCGATACCGACGCTGCCGCCCAACGCGAATCCCGTCACCAACACCGTCACCTCGATCGCCGTGCGCACCACCCACACCGATCGACCGGTCCGCCGAACCAGTCCAGTCATCAGTCCATCCCGCGGACCCGGGCCCATCCCCGCCCCGATGTACAACACACTCGCCACCGCGTTCAGCACAACCGCGGCCGCCATGGCGCAGACCCGCACCGCCAGCGCATCCCACGACGGCAGCCACGCAAGCCCCGCATCGACCGACACCGCGATCACCACGACATTGCTCACCGTGCCCAGCCCCGGCAACTGCCGCAGCGGAATCCACGCCAACAGCACCGCGACACCCGTAACCGCCGTGACAGCACCGAAACTGATCGGCACGTGCCGCGCCACACCTTGATGGAACACATCCCACGGATCCAGCCCGAGCCCAGCCCGCACCATCACCGCCATCGAGAACCCGTACAACCACAATCCGGCATACAACGCGACCAACCGACGAACCAGCACCGCCCCAGCGTGCCCGCAACTGGCCACCACAACCAGAGCCAATCACCGATCACTGGACTGCGCAGCGAAATCCATGAGGTGAGGCGGACGATCACGCCATGACGACGCAACCACACACGCCGCTAGGCCAGGGGAGTGCTATCTAGGAAAAATCCAAGACCTACCGAACCTCAGCCGCGCCATTCCCTGACGTCGCTGTCCGAGGAGGTGACAATGCGAGGAAGCCGAGCCGAGGAGAAACGTGGTGACCTACGAAGACGATGTAGTCGCCTCACTGTGGGCGAGGAGAGCCCGTTGGGCACACGCCGCCGATGCCGGGAAAAGGCGTGCGGACCGCGCTCGCGCCACTGTACTGATCCTCGGCGGCGTCGGGGCAATCGCGGCGGCGATGACCGCGACCATTCTGCGGACATCCGGCCTGCCGCAACTCGTAGTGACCACCATCGGCGCCGTCTGCCTCGCCGTGGCGACCTTCCTCACCGCTCATTTCCTCACACCCGCCGAATTCCGCCGCTGGTCGCGTGCCCGCGCAGTGGCAGAGAACATCAAGCAGGTGATCTACCGGTTCCGGGCACGAGCACGCCCCTTCCTCGGCGACAGTGCCTTGCTCAGCCTGCACCGGGCGATCGCCGAGATCGAGGAGAAGGCCGACGATCTTCTGCCCTACGTGACCGAGAACGACACCAGCTCCACACCAACAGGCAGCAGCCCACGCTCGGATACCGAGGCACCACCTCTACTGGCCCCCGAAGACTACGTGCGCCTCCGGGTACAGCACCAGATCACGAACTATTACGAGCACAGGGCGCACCAATACGCCGAACGAGCGCGGCGCCTACGGACATGGACCCTCGTACTCGGTCTGGCCGCCACCGTCCTCGCAACCGTCGCCGCGGTGCTCGCCGGCACCGCGACCGTCTCGACTCCCACCTCCCTGGCCTCCACGCTCACACCGTGGGTAGCGGTGCTGACAACGCTCAGCGCGGGCGTCGCCGGTCATCTGACCGGTCGCCGGTACGAGTTCCTGGTGATGAGTTATGCGGCGACGGCACGCCGCCTCCAACAGCTGCTGCAGGAGTGGAGGGCAGAGGGAGCACCGACCGACGAACAGCGGTGGACGGCCTTCGTCGACGACTGCGAAAGCGTAATCGCCGCCGAGAACCAGACGTGGGTCGCGAAGTGGACCGAAGAACCACCCGACCGCAGATGACGCGCCAATCCGATACACCGCAGCAAGCCCTCTTCAGCACCGCGCAACCGGCCGATCCGGCCACCGGCAGCTCCACACAGAACGAGTAGTCCACTACTCGCGCCACCTGTCGCCGTCCGCGACAGCATCCTCCGTATGTACCGGGTATTCGTGAGCCATTCCAGCCGCGATAAGGCATCCGCGGTGGCCGTCACCCGGTGGCTGACCGAGAACGAACCGAGCCTGAGCGGGGAAATATTCCTCGATGTCGACTCCCGGACCGGTATCGCGCCAGGGACCCGCTGGAAATCCGAACTCGTCCGTGCGGTCGATCGCTGCGAAGCGGTGATCTGCTTGATCTCCCCTGATTGGGAACGTTCACCCGAGTGCCTGGCCGAATTCCGTCACGCGGAATCGCTCAACAAACGGATCTTCTGCGCTCGCATCGATCCCGCGGCGCGCGGAGAGAAAACCCGCGAGTGGCAATTCTGTGACCTCTTCCCCGACGGGCACAGCCCGGTCACCACCATCGCATCCGAAGACGGCGGCACACCGACCGTTCTCGCGAGCGACGGCCTGCACAGAATGCTCCGCGGCCTCCGCGAAGCCGGAATCGGTGCCGAACATTTCCCCTGGCCACCACCGGGCGACCCCGGCCGCGCACCGTACCGCGGCTGGCAATCCATGGAGGATGTCGACGCGGCCATCTTCTTCGGCCGCGACCCACAAATCCTGCGCGGCCTCGACGTCCTTCGCGGCATGCGCTCGACGGGTGTCGAAGGCCTGTTCGTCGTACTCGGCCCCTCCGGTGTCGGGAAGTCGTCATTCCTGCGCGCCGGGCTCCTTCCCAGGCTGCACCGTGACCGCGACAACTTCCTGCTGTGCGACATCGTCCGCCCCGAACGCGCCGCGATCACCGGAGATCAAGGCCTCGCCCACGCCATCCTGCAACTCAGATCCCGCGCCGGCCTGACCGGTCCCGCGCTCGGTGACATCAAAGCAGCCTGCCTGGCAGGCGACACCGGCCAGCTGTCGAACTGGCTCCGCGAGGCCCAGCATGATCCGCTCAACCCAGCCGCGGCCCCGACACTGATCCTGCCGATCGATCAAGCCGAGGAATTATTCACCATCGAGGCCGGGCCAGAGGCAGCCACATGCCTCGGGTTACTCGGCGATCTGCTGCAATCCAACGCGATCGCCGATGTGCCCACGATCGCGGTGGCGACTATTCGAGCCGACCGATATGAGGCCCTACAGACAGCGCCGGAATTGCTCGGCGTGCACACCAGGGAATTCAGTGACTTGAAACCGATGCCGGTGAGCGAATTCAAAGAGGTGATCACCGGACCGGCCGCTCGCGCGACCACCGCAGGCCTGCGTCTGAGTCTCGCCCCCGCACTCGTCGCCCAGCTGGTGATCGACGCCACCGGCGGCGCAGACAGCCTGCCGCTCCTCGCGCTGACGCTCTCACGCCTCTACCTCGATTACGGCAGCACCGGAGAACTCACCCTCGCCAACTATCAATCGATGGGCGGCATGCAGCATATCGTCCACACCGAAATCGATACGTTACTCGCCGCGGATCCCGACCTTCGGTCACAGCAACTCGACGTGCTCCACGCGGCGTTCATCCCCTGGCTCGCCACCGTCGATCCGAACACCGACCAGCCCTCGCGCCGAGTCGCACGCTGGAGCGAACTGCCGCCCGCCAGCCACGACCTGATCAATGCCATGGTCGCCCGGCGACTACTCGTCAAGAACGAACGTGGCGGCGAGACGGTGATCGAGGTCGGGCTGGAAAGCCTCTTCCGGCAATGGAGCCCACTGGCGCGGTGGCTGCAGGAACAGGCCAAGGACCTGAAGGACGCCGACAACCTCGATCGCGCAGCCGCGGACTGGGAGCGCAACGCGCGCAGCCCGGAGTGGCTGATCGAAGGTGCTCGACTCGCCACAGCGACGCAGTTGGCGAACTCCCCGATGTTCACCGACCGGGTTCGGCACACAGCGGAGTTCCTCGACGCGTCCAAGGAGCGCGAGGACGCCGAAGCGGAGGCCGAGCGGCAACGCCGAGAGGCCGAACTGCGCAACGCGCAGCAACGTCGAGACGAGGCTCAAGCACATGCGGCCGTGCTGCACAAACGCACCAAAGTCCTGCGTGCGGTACTCGCCCTGACACTCGCGGTGGCCCTGGTCGCGGTCACCGGCTTCGTACTGGCGATCGCCGCCCGCAACGACGCCAACGCGAAACGCCGGGAAGCCGACGATCGCAGCCGTGAGGCACTCGCCGAACGACTCACCTCACAAGCACAGGCGATGCTCGCAGGAGGCCAACCCGGCAGCGAACTACAGGCAATAGCCAAACTGCTCGCCGCGCAGCGCATCTCGGCGAATCCGAACATCGGCGCACTGGTCACCGCATTGAGCAAAAAGCCCCAACTGCAGAAGATCATCGACCCACCCAGTGGCGGTCTCGGACTCCCCATGCTCAGCACTGACGGTCAGCGAATCGCAGCGCCCACCCCTTCGGGAACTCGACTACTCGACACCGACACCGGGCAGCCGATAGGAAAGCCGTTCGCAGATCCCAAGACCACCCGCGCGGTAAAACCGAGTTCGGACGGCCGATTTGTCGCGATAATCAGCGCGGACAAGACGATCCGAGTATGGGACTCAGCCCTCCCACAGCCCATCGGTCAGCCGATGACCGGCACTATGAATGACGCCGATGTCGTGGCGGTCAGTTCCGACGGGCACCGGGTCGCCGCGGCGGACACAGACCGCGCAGGCACCGCGGACACTTTGCGGTTGTGGGACGCGGAGACCGGGCAGCTACTCGGAAGTCCGCTGACAGGACACGTCGGCCGAATATACGCTGTGGCGTTCAGCCCAGACGGGCGGCACCTGGCTTCAGCCGGCGGGGACAATACCGTTCGCCTATGGGACGCACGTACCGGGTCGGCACTGGGTGAACCGTTGCGGGGCGGCGGCGACCCCCACATGGGCGACAATGACGCGACCTTGAGCGTGGCATTCAGCCCAGACGGCCATACCGTCGCCGCAGGCGGCTCCACCGTGGGCGTCGGCACATTGATCAGCGCCGGTTCACCTCTACGGCTGTGGAACGCCGACACCGGCGAGACAATCGGCACACCGGTCTTCGGAAACTACGGAGCGATACAGTCTGTGGCATTCAGCCCGGACGGCGGCCGTATCGCCACCGGAAGCAGCGACAAGACCGTACGACTATGGGACGCACGCACCGGTCAGCCGATCGGCCATCCGCTCCAGTTCCAAGGACCAGTGTCGGATGTCGCCTTCACCCGGCAAGGGAATCGGATCGTTTCGGTATCCAGCGACACCGTCCAGGTGTCGAACGCCGATACCGATGCGGCACTCACCACGAGAACGGGTGGCAGCAGGGCGGCCAGCACACCGGCCGAGGGAGGCTACGGGCTGGACACTACAGCCGATCGCCCGCGCGTCCGAGAGTTTCACAACGACACCTTCCGAACCTTCGACGCCGATACCGGCGAACCGGTCGGCCCCACCATTGTCACGGAGGCACTTCGCGGAATCCGAGAGTTCGACCTGAGCCCCGACCACCGCTGGCTCGCAGTCGCGACCGGAAAAGAAGTCCATATCGTGGACACCTCCAACGGACAGCCGCACGGCGAGCCGATCAGAGGGCACGACGACTACGTGAACTACGTGAAATTCGACCCCAGCGGCCAGACAATCGCAACCGCGAGCAACGACAAGACAGTCCGACTCTGGGACTGGCGAAACGGCCGGCAGATCGGCAAGCCGATGACCGGTCACCAATACGGCGTCCGATCCGTTGCCTTCAGCGACGACGGTCACCACCTGTATTCCCGCAGCACGGACTCGATTCGGATCTGGGACACCGCGACCGGACGAGCGATCGGCAAGCCCATCGGCAGCCCCAACGCTTTCGGTTTCGCCGACATGACGATCAGCCCCGATGGCCGGCGCATCGCCGGGTTGAGCGGGAAAACAATCCAGCAATGGGACGCCGAGAGCGGCGAGGCGGTCGGCCCGCCGATGGAAGGCTCCGACCGGCAGGTAGACATCGCCTACAGTCCCGATGGCCGCCATCTGGTCTCGATCTGCGCCGACAGCACACTGCGGTTTTGGGATACCACCACAGGAAGCCAGGTCGGCGAGGCCGTCGACACGACGGCAGCAGGCAAAGCCTCCCACGTCAAGTTCAGCCACGACGGCCGACGCATCTTCATTGCCGCCATGCAAGTCTCCCTCGACGGCAATCCGCCATTCGTCGGCGGCGGCATCTGGCAGCTGCCGGCGCCCGCCGCATGGATGGACGCGCTATGCGACAAGCTGGCCTCGAATCCGAGCCATCAGCAGTGGAAAGACTGGATCTCGCCCGACGTGCCCTACCGAGAGCTGTGCCCCGGCAAACCCGGTTCGTGACGTCATCGTGCCCATCAAGTGGGTTGCCGTCGCTGAACGACGCCGTCACATAGCTTTGTGCCCGAGCCGCGCTTCGTCACAGTGACAAAACTATGGGCAGGGAAGAGCGGGGAAGAAGGGTGCGGAAGATAAATCCACAACGATAACCTGACACATGCATAACTATGCATATATAGACACATGATTCGACCACGCAGAACACACCTATCCAGACCCACACAGGCCCGACAACCCCAGAGCCTCACCGGTTCGACCCGATGCCGCACAGCGGATCGAACAGCGCGACATACGGGCCCTCAAGCACTCCCTCCGACCAGGCCGAAACTTCGCCGATAATCAACATTATGTCAACTAGAGGACTGGTAACCGCTCCTCCGGTTCGAATAAGCCTCATCTCCCCGGCATCCAGGTGAGCCGTATCGGCGAGGCTGAGCATCGCGTGGTTGCGCCAGTTAGTCGTCATGCCGCAGATGTGTGATCGCGCCGGGCGCGGTTGCGAACGACACGAAACCGGCGGCCTCCACCGGCAGCATCATCCACGTGGTGAGGACGAATGTCAGCGCGTAGCCGTGCGTTACGACGATGTGGTCGTGGTTGCGCACACACGCACCGAGTCGAGTGGCGACTTCACGCCGTGTCTCCGCGCCACGGATCGGACCGCGATGGTCGAGCCGATCGTGGTCGGGCGCGGGCACCTGCCGCTCCATCAACCACGCGTTCGGCCGACCACCCGCCTCCGAAGTCGATCTCGCGCAGTCGCCGAATCCTGCATGCCACTCCCCCTGGCTCGCCAACGGACTCGAACGGCCCGGACACGCGAACCCTACCCGCGCCGGTTCGCGGCTCGGCGCCGGGTCCAACCCCGAATATGGCCCGGCGTCGAGGAGGATTCAAGCCAGCAAGTCCGCGAGTTCCGCGTGCAGATCCAGCAACGTGGAAATCTGACCGGCCGGACGGCGGCCCATACCGCACTCGGTGGCGATGCCGAACTCGCGGACCACCGAGCGGGCAGCTTCGATTCGTGCCAGCGCGCCGGCACGGCCGTCGGTGGCGTGCACCAGCCCGAGGTACAAGTCCGTTCCGGAGGGCAAAACAAGATCGGCCAGAGGCTTGAAATAGTCGGCATCGGTACGCGAGCGCGGAACCGGCAGGTGAATCCAGTCGACCCGCCGCTCCAGCCCGGCCAGGATACGGCCGGCGACCGCAGCCAGCTTGCCGGTATCGGCGGGTTCGGCGAAGTGCTGGTGACCGAAATCGCCATAGCACAGGTGATAACCAAGACTTACCGACTCGGGCACAGCATCGCCCAGCCGAACGAGCCGCCGCCCCACTTCCTCGAGCTGCGTCGGGTAGTCGGCGCCGAACCACGACGGGAAGATGCCCTCGAAGATCGCGAACTCGACCGCGGCATCCCACTGCACCGCAAGGTCTTCGGCCGGGATCGTATCGAGGATGACGGCGAGTTCGTCGAGCAGCCGCGCCTCGTACCTGCGCTCCAACTCGCCCTGCGGACCCGCGACGAACGCACCGATCACCGCGATAGGTGTTGGCAAGCTCACCTGGAACCGAATGCCCGCGGGGATCGTCCCGTCCTCGCGCAGCCGGTGGAAGACTCGCCAGGATTCCAGCGCCGCCTCCGCGTAACCCAAGGGACCGAAGTCGATCGACGCCGCGTCCACGCCGGGCTTGGGCCGCACCCGCTCGCTCGGCCCGTACTCGGGGCTCGGCGGCGGAATGGTTTCCAGGTCCGGATGTGCCTGCATCTTGGGCAACTGCCACACTACCCAGTTGTCCCGAACTCCGGTCTCCCCATCCGGAATGCGCTTCAAGTGCTTGCCGATTCGCCGCGCCGCCTCGGAGAAGACTGTTTCCGCATCCGCCAACGGCACACTGCCGCACAGATGAACTCCGCGCCCCTCACCCATTACAACCTCCTCCGCAGGGCCTACCACTGGTTGAGCCGATCTGATCGAAACCAGACATTTGCCACGCATCCGTCCAGACATCCGGATCGAGATATAGCTATCGATCATCTAGCGCTATGCGGTGCAGCGTATGCGCGGAGAGCGAAGTGAGATCCCCCATGTCTGGGAAACCATCAGCGATAGGTTCACTGGCCGAACACGCCCCCTTCAGGCTTGCCGGTCATGGCGCGGCGCAACGAGAATCAGACCTTCGCCGACTTGTTCTCCTCGATCGCCCCGGAGGTTCGTCACCATCTGCGAACTACTCGTTCTCGTCAACGGACTGCCCGGCTCCGGGAAGTCCACCTTGGCTCCGGCGCTGGCGCTCGAGCTCGGTGCGCACTTGATCACGCGGGACGCCATCAAAGAGGCGCTGGGCTCAGGGCTCGATCACACCGCGGTACTACCGAATATCGGGGCGATCGCGACCGAGGCCGCGTGGGCGCTCGCCGCCGCGCTGCCCGGTGTCGCGCTGATCGACTCGTGGTGGTTCAAACCCCGAGATGCGCGATACGCCGCCAACGGCATCGCGAAATCGGGCGCGACGCGAGCGGTGGAGGTCTGGTGCTCGGTTCCGCCCGAACTCGCCCGCGACCGATACCGCGGCCGTACGCGTGCCGCCCTGTACCACGACGACGCGCACCTCGCGCACGACTGGGACCACTGGGCGCGCCTGGCCGAACCGCTCGCGCTCACGCCGGTCGTCGCCGTCGACACCACCGGCCCGGTCGACGGATCGGACCTCGCGCGCCGGATCATGGCCGCAGCGACTGTTGCCATCGGCGACGTCCTCTAGCACTGGATTCACATCACGCCTGGTCTATGACGAAACAGTCCGCCCCCGGCGTCCGTGCTGCTCTGTGTGGGTCCGGCCGGATCGGAACCTCGGCGATAGGTGGAAATTATGCATATATGCGCAAAGGAACGTATCGCAATTTTTCTTCACGCGCTGATGCACGCGCACCATCGATCGCTAAGCGCCGCTGACGATATCGCGGGTACGCACGAACGGTTCCTACGCACGCATCCCGCGGTGCGCCGGATCGCCTACCTACAGAACGTTTTACGTAGCGCCACGACTCTTTCCAGCACTCCCCTACCCCATTTCCGCGCAATCCCGAACGCCGGACACGCTTCCGGCGCGACTTCCGACCTCACACAGCGGCATTCGCGAACCGATAGCAAGCTGAACTAACGTTCGAATCGTGCTTGGACATTCACATGCGACCAGTGGCGCATTGGCCTGGTCGGCGGCAGCGGCGACGCTACCGGTCACCATCTTGACGTTTCCCGCTCTCCAGGATGCGACGGGACATCTCGGTACCGTCGATCTGCTGCTGGGCGTCTTTCTCACGGCCGGGGCCGCGCTGCTCCCAGACGCGGACCATCCCGACGGGACCATTTCGCACACTCTGGGTCCGATCACGCACACCGCATGCAAGCTCATCTCCTGGGTCTCCGGCGGCCATCGCGGCGCCACCCACTCGTTGGCCTTCGTCGCGGCCGCCGCCTACGGCACGTGGGCCGGCGAGCACTGGCTCGGGCGCTGGTTCACCCTGAGCCTGGTCTTCTTCCTCCTCGCCCTGGCTGTGCGCGCACTGCATCTGTGCCCGTCCGGCAACAACTTCAAGGCGTGGGGACCGATCGTCGTGCTCGCCTCCGCGGGCACCTTCGCCATGGAACATTGGATCGCCGACAAGCCGGTCTGGCTGCCGTTCGCGGTCGGACTCGGCGCACTGGCCCACCTGCTCGGCGACTGCCTCACCGAGCGCGGCTGCCGCCTGTTCTGGCCCTTCGGCCTGCGAGTCAGTCTTCCCGTCATCGAACGCACCGGGAACAAGGTCGAAACCTTCATCATCGCGCCGCTTTTCACGGCCGGTACCCTGGCGATTCTCTGGTACACCATCACCCACCAGCCCTGACATCTCGACGCCGCAGCCCAGGCCGCCGCGCTCCCTGCGGCGCGATTGCCGCGACAGGCAGCCTGGGCAGCAGCGTGAGAGGCCGCCTGTTCCGCTCCGCTCCCCTTTCCATGCTGCTTTGGTCTGTCGTGGTTGAGTGTGGCTGCTGGTCGGGGCTATTGAGACGATATTCGTAGATGCGCATATCTACGTATCGGCATGTTGTTTACTCGCAATCCATAAGCGTCCATTCTTGGTACCTTCGCCTCCGCCCATAAGCGGTCCCCTACCGTGCACCGTTTCTCCCGAGACCTCCGCACTCCCCCGGCTACCCTGATGCCATGCTCGCCTCGACCATGCAGCCGCAACGCTGGACACCACCGCGCTCCCCCGCACGAGCGCGTCAAACTCGCAGTGCTCCACCTCTTCCCGACATCCGGCGCCTCGAGCTGCCGGATGCCGGCCCGGAAGATGTCGTCCTCTCCCCCGACGGCAGGATCATCGCGGGCGTCGACGGCGGTGCGGTCCTCAGCATCGATCCGGCGACCGGCGACGTCCGCGAACTCGCGAACACCGGAGGCCGCCCGCTCGGTCTGCACGCCGACGCCGACGGGCGCGTGCTGATCTGCGATTTCGAACGTGGACTGCTGGAGCTGGACGTCGAGGGCGGGCTGAAGGTCCTGGTCGATGAAATCGACGGCGAGCGGCTACGGTTCGCCAGCAATGTGGTGCGCGATGCCGACGGCACGATCTATTTCTCGGCGTCGTCGCGCCGGTACTCGCTCGACGAGTACATGGGTGACATCCTGGAGCACTCCGGCACGGGTCGGCTGTTCCGCCGGGATCCCGCGGGCAACGTGGAGACGCTCGTCGACGATCTGCAATTCGCCAACGGCGTCATCCTGGCACCCGATCGCTCCAGCGTGGTCGTCGCGGAGACCGGCGGCTACCGTCTGACGCGCTATTGGCTGACCGGTCCGAAGGCGGGAACGCAGGAACGGTTGATCGAGAATTTGCCCGGATTCCCGGACAACCTCGGCCTCGGCAGCGACGGCCTGATCTGGATCACGCTTCCTTCGCCGCGTAATCCGTTGCTGGACCGCCTGCTTCCGCTGCCTGGCATTCTGCGGCGCATCGTGTGGACGCTGCCGAAGTGGGTGCAGCCGAAGCCGGCGCGGACGGTGTGGGTGCTGGCGGTCGATTTCGACGGCAACGTCGTGCACGACCTTCAGGTCGAGGGCACCGACTATTCGATGGTGACCGGCGTGGTCGAGCAGGACGGCGTGCTGTATCTGGGCAGTCTCACCGAGGCGGCGGTGGCCGTGTCGCGAGTGCCGTAGGGTTCACTTTTCAGTGCACACTTGTACACTGAGGTCGTGACGGATGGTGTGCCCCAGCGGCAAGCGGAGGTCAGGGCGCTGGCCCGGCTGGCCGGTGACGAACTCGGCGGTGCGATAGACGGGATCGCGGCCGTGCACCGGGCGATCGCGCACCGTGTGTTCGCGGCGGTGCGGTGGGGCGTGGGGCCTGCGGCGGCTCCGGTCGAGCTGCTGCATGATGCGATCGCGGAGAGCGTCTACCGCGTGGTCGGTGGATCCGCGGTGGCGGCGGGCATGGTCGCGGAACGGACAGCGGATCTGCCCGGCGTCGCACCGTCACGCACGGTGTACGGCTCGGGATTGCTGGCCGCGCTGCAGGGTTTGATCGGTGATGAGCTCGAGCGGACGCGGCCGATTCTGGCCGGTCCGATGACGTTCCGGATCGACGGCGCTCCCGTGCCCGCGGAGCTCGTCGGTGCGCGCGTTCAACGGCCCGCCGCGCACGTCGTGGTGTTCTTGCACGGCTTGGTGGAAACCGAGCACGCGTGGGGTTTGGGTGGCGGGCCGACCTATGCCGAGCGTCTGGAGTCCGATACGGGATGCACGTCGTTGCAGGTCCGGTACAACACCGGTCTGCACATCTCGGAGAACGCGGCGCAGTTCAGCGAGCTGATGCAGGGCTTGGTCGACGGGTGGCCGGTGCCTATCGAGCGGTTGTCGCTGGTAGGTCATTCGATGGGTGGGTTGGTCGCCCGGGGTGCCTGCTTCGTGGCGAGTGAAGCCGGGGCGCCGTGGGTGCGGCGGGTGCGGCACGTGGTGTGCCTGGGTTCACCGCACATGGGCGCGCCGCTGGAGCAGTTGGTGCATTACGCGTCGGCGGCGCTGGTGCGGTTTCCGGAAACCCGTCCGTTCGGGCGGCTGTTGCGTCGCCGCAGCGCGGGTATCCGGGACCTTCGGGACGGCTCCCTGGTGGACGAGGATTGGCGTGATCTGGACGCCGATGCGCTGCGTCGCCGGGTGGTTCGGGAGGTTCCGCTGCTGCGGGACGCGGAGCATTATTTCGTTACCGCCACGGTCACGCGGAGTTCGCGGCATCCGCTGGGGCGTGTGGTGGGTGACGGGCTGGTTCTCACGCCGAGTGGCTCGGGCCGGGCTCGGACCCGGCGCATCGGGTTCGATGTCGACAAAGGCATGCATGTCGCGTCGGCGCATCACTTCACGTTGCTCAATCACGCGGCGGTCTACCGCGCGTTGCGTACTTGGTTGGCCTCGGAATCGGCTGAGTCCGATGGAGTTTCTCGCTGAACTCCCGGCGGGGCAGGGCGTGGCCGTGCCCCGCCTCGGCGTTCAGAGAAGGTCTTCGGGGTCGGCGTCGGCTTCGAGGCGCACGTCTTCGGCGAAGCGGGTTTCGGTTTCGGCGTCGTCGTGCTCGGTGTGGGCGGCGTAGAGCAGCAGGCAGCCGCGGATACCGTCGAGGAGGTCTTCCAAGAGGTCGAGAGCGGGGCGGGCGGGGTCGAGTCGGCTGATGCGGAAGCTGGTGAGCATTGCTTCGCGGGTGTCGGCGTCGACGCCGAATCGGTGGGCTTGGGCTTCGATGTCGGCGACGCGGGCGACGAGGCTCCAGGGGGCCGGGACGCGGCCTTCGTGGACGGCCATCGCTTCGGCGATCAGGTCGAGGACGACTTCGGTCGGGGTGTCGCCTGCGGCGAGTCGTTCGAGTACGAGGGTGGGTGTCTCGACTTGGAGTGCTTCGATGTCGTCGGCTTCGGCGACGACATCGGTGGTGGCTACGTTCGCGGCCTCGCCTGCGACTTCGGCGGCGGCGTAGAGCCAGTGTGCCGCGGCGACGGAGGCGGAGGCGGGGTCGAGTTCGGTGAACAGTTCGATGCTGCCGAGTGGGTCGTTGCGCAGGAGTGCGTCGGCGGCGTGGACCTGGGCCGGGGATACGTCGGGGCGGGACAGTTCGACGGCTTGGCGGGCGCGGCCGGAGAGGTCGCCGCGTTCGGCGGATTCGATAGCTTCCTGTTCGGTGCGTACCTCGGCGGCGACGGTTTCGAGCAGGGCGGCGTGGTCGATGTCGTGCAGGGTGCGGCCGATGCGGTGGGCGGATTCGACGACGCCGCTGTAGGAGACGAGCAGTCCTTCGTCGGTGGGCAGGTTGGGATTGCGCAGTCCGGCTTCGACTTCTTTGAAGTTGCGGCGTTCTTCGGCGCGGCGCCATGCTTCGCTGTTGGGGACGTCGGGGTCGCCCGCGGCGCTGGCGGGGTGGGTGTAGGTGCGCCATTGGAATCGCGAGAGGGTGGTGAGGTTCGACGCCAGATCGGTTGCCTGGTCCGTGGTCACCTGCGGGGGCAGGGTGGCCACCGTCTGGGCGAGGTCGCCTCGTCCGGTCGCCCAGGTGGCGACGAGGGCGGCGCGGTCGGCGTCGAATGCGTATCTGGTCACCTGGGCAAGTCTGGTCGATCGGCGGCGGATGCGCTCGGTCAATTGATTCGCTTGTGTGATGTTGTGCGGCGTTTCCTGGGGACGCGCTGGGAGGATGGGGCTTTGACTGTCGGTCATGGTGATCCGGGCGGCGGGCCTTCGGCAGCGGATGAGGCGAGAACTATTGCGGCTGGGTCGAATAGCGCGACGTCGGCGAGTCCGGCGGAGGATGGTTCGCCGTGGGCGTGGAGTCGGCGCGGCGGTCGCGGTTGGGGTGAGCCCGGATTGTGACGGTTGTGGGATCTGCGACACGCGAGTTCTTCCCCCGGTCGTCAGCAATCTCGCAGTTACGCTACGGCGATGCGTACACGCACTCACCGGCGCGGGTTCGCCGCGTTGTCGGCCGCTGCGGCGATGCTGATGGCTTCGGGGGTTTCCGCTGCTCAGCCGGGCCGGGAGCTGCCCGCGTTCGGTAGGAATTTCTTGTGGGGTGTGGCGTCGTCGGGGTTTCAGTCCGAGGGTCATGCGCCGGACAGCAACTGGTCGCGTTTCATCGCGTCGGGTAGGACGGCGGATCCGTATCTGGATTCGGTGGACTTCGCTCGCCGCTATCTCACCGATATCGATCTGGCGGCGCGGCTGGGTGTGCGGGTGTACCGGGTGGGTATCGAGTGGGCGCGGTTGCAGCCGGCGCCGCATGCCTGGGATGAGGCGGCGTTCGGGTTCTACGACGATGTGATCGCCCGGATCGTCGCGGCGGGTATGCGGCCGATGCTGACGTTGGATCACTGGGTGTATCCGGGGTGGGCGGTGGATCGGGGCGGGTGGCGCGATCCGGGCATGGTGGAGGATTGGCTGGCGAACATGCGCAAGGTGGTGCAGCGGTATGCCTCGCGTGATCCGCTGTGGGTGACGTTCAACGAGCCTGTGGCGTATGTCGGCACCGAGTTGCGCACGGGCGGGATCGGTGTGGATGAGGCGCCGGTGATGCTGGATCGGATCGCGCAGGCGCACAACGAGATCTACGACATCATCCACGGTTATCGGTCGGGTGCTCAGGTGACCAGCAATCTGGGGTATGTGGCGGGTGCGGAGACGGAGGTGAATCAGCCGATCGTGGATCGGATTTCGGCGAAGCTGGACTTCATCGGTCTGGACTATTACTTCGCTCCGTTGCCGCAGACCGGGGAGGCGGCGCAGGGCGGTGCGGAGGGGGGTCCGCCGATGTGGGAGCTGCCGGTGCACCCGGAGGGTATCTACTACGCGTTGCGGCATTACGCGCGCCAGTTTCCGGGGCGGCCGCTGTATGTGGTGGAGAACGGGCTTCCGACGGAGAACGGGCAGGTGCGCCCGGATGGGTATACCCGCGCCGATCACCTGCGGGACACGGTGTATTGGTTGCAGCGGGCGAAGGCCGATGGGATGAATGTGATCGGCTACAACTATTGGAGTCTGACGGACAACTATGAGTGGGGTTCCTACGCGCCGCGGTTCGGGCTCTATACGGTCGATGTGCTGACCGATCCGACGTTGGCGCGCCGCCCGACCGATGGGGTCGAGGCGTATGCCCGGCTGATCCGCGGAGGTGGTGTGGCGCCGGATTATCGGCCGACGCGGGCTCCGGTTCCCTGTGTCCACATCGATGCGGCGGAGACCTGTGTCGGGGAGGATCCGGCTTAGAGCGGTTGTCGCCGGGTGGTGGTGGGGTTCCGGTAACGTCGGGCGGAAGTGCACGCGTTCGCGGGTGGGGCACGCTCCGCCCGGAGAGGTGATTCATGACGACCGATAGTCACCTGCCGCTCGGCTTGCGGTATCCGGCGGTGTCCTTCTCGGAGTATCTGCGCCGGTATGCGCCGCAGTTGTTGCCGGATCCGGATTTCGGCGGTGGCGTGAGTGGTGTCGCGCAGCACGGGACGACGATCGTCGCGATCGGTTATCGCGGTGGTGTGCTGGTGGCGGGTGATCGGCGGGGCACGATGGCGCATCTGGTGGCGACGCGCGATATGCAGAAGGTGTTCATCACCGACACGTATTCGGCGGCGGGTTTCGCGGGCACGGTCGGGATGGCGGTGGAGATGATCCGGTTGTTCGCGGTGGAGCTCGAGCATTACGAGAAGATCGAGGGAGCGTCGCTGACGTTCGACGGCAAGGCCACGAAGTTGTCGGCGATGGTGCGGGCGAATCTGCCTGCTGCGCTGCAGGATATGGCGGTGATCCCGGTGCTGGTCGGCTACGACCCGGACGCTGTGGAGCCGGAGCGGGCGGGGCGGATCGTGTCGTATGACGCGGTGGGTGGCCGGCAGGAGGAGCGTTTCGGTTACACGGCGGTCGGTTCGGGGTCGGTGTTCGCGAAGTCGTCGTTGAAGAAGACCTATCACCGTGCGATCGATGCGGAGGCGGCGTTGCGTCTGGCGGTGCAGGCGCTGTTCGACGCGGCCGATGATGATACCGCGACGGGTGGCCCGGATCTGTTGCGCGATATCTATCCGACCGCGGTGCTGGTCGATGCCGACGGCGCGGTGGAGGTGCCGGAGGAGCGTCTGGCGCAGATCGCCCGGGCGGTGGCGGATGCGCGTGCGGCCGCGGAGGGGCACTAGCGGCGGGGATGTCCGCTTCGGGCGGTGCTGCCCGGAATGCGTTCGGGCGGCGGGGATTCGCGAATTGTCGGCCGCGCCGGGCTCGTGCCGCGCGTATTTTGTGACCGAAGTCCCAATGCTGTGTTGTTAAGCGTGTCACAGCAATCGCGGTAGGGCAGATACGGCATCGGTGCGGCAAATCCGCGAATGTCGAGTTCAACGCCGTGCGCGAAATGTTACTCGCCGGTTGGGTCACTCTCGGCCGGTATGCGCCGGGAGCTGCGGCGATGCGTGGGAGATCGATCACGCTTGCCTGCTGTCGCGCAGGTGCTTACGGTGATTTTCGTCGATGGCCGATGACGCCCGATCGAATTACATCTCATTGATGTGCCGCGATATTCGGCTTTCCAAGGCAATTCCGCTGTTATTGCTCTGGGCGGCAGCATTATTCATGCGGCACCGGCGAAAATGGAGCAATGGTACAACCAACCCCCTGGCAGGCAAGCGAAGCGCGAGACGATCGGAGCCGTGGCTCCGGAGGCGGCGGACGCGGTGCGAGGCCACCACGGGGTGTGGACTGGGGTTTCTTGTTCGCCGCAGCCGCGAGCGCGGTCGGCTTCGCCCTGTTGTTCCAGCCGTGGCTTTCGGCGTCGGGTTCGGGAGGCGAGGCCCGCTCCGACGCGTTCGGCCGGGTCACCGGGGCCACGAACGGGTTCGACGAGTGGTCGGTGTCGAAATTCCGTGACGTGAACATCAGCGGCGCCTGGGGTCTGCTGGCCGCGGCCGCGATGCTCGTCACCGTGTTCGCTGCGCTGGCGCAGCTGCGGATGCGCACCCGCGCGCTCGCTCTTCTGGTGATCGGCTCCAGCGTGACCGCGGCGGTCGTGGTGCTGATCGCCTTGATGTATCTGGATGCCAGGGGGCCGGAATTGCGGATCCTGATTGATCCGGGTGAGGGTCTCGGCGCGGGATTGGTGCACCGTTTTCTCGGCGAGTTCGGAGGCGCTTCCGGTCCGGGTGAGCGGCGCATGGCCAGCGCCGGACTGACTTCGATGGCGTTGGCCGCCGGGGTGCTCAGCTGCGCCGCCGCGGTGGCCGCGCTCGCGCAGGGCACTCGCCGTTACGCCCTCAGCCCGATGCGCGCCCTGTCGTGGTTGGTGACGCCGCTGCCCGCCGAGCCGGAGCAATCCGCCGCCGTCGCCGAGGCGCCGCGTCCGGCGGCGCAGCCCACGCCGGAGGCCGCCGAGCGGCTGTTGTGGGACGAACTCGTCTTCGATGACGACTTGGTCGCCAACGTCACGTGGGTGCGGAACACCAACCCACCGCGGCCCGAAACCGCCGGGCACCGGTCGACGCCGGTCCTCACCCGCTAGTGGCCGATGGGCGGTCCGGTCCCAGGACGCGCGCTCGTGTCTCGGGTGACCACTGCACATATTCCAGTTCCGCTCCGTCGGCGTGCCGGACGTAGACGAATGTCCCGGTAGCGCTGGTGAGCGGTCCGGCGATCAGGTCGGCGCCGTAGTCGGTCACGGTCCGCAGCAGGGCGTCGAGATCATCGACGATGACCGGGCCGACGGTGGTCCGGTAGCGCTCAACATCGTCCGGGTGGCCCGCGATGAGCAGGAAGTCGCCGACGGCGGCGAGTTCGGCGCGCTCGAAGCCGAAACGGAGGTCGGCCTTCGCTCCGGCCAGCCGTTCGTAGGTCGCCAGGGCGGCGTCGAGGTCTGTGACGAAAACTCTGGCATATGTTTTCAGGATGCGCACCGGTCCGACGCTAGGCGTGGATCGGCACTACCGGCAGTACGCACTTGAAGGTGAGTGGTGAGGGTGTCCGAGACCGAGGAGCAGCAGGCCAGGGCCGTCGCCCGGCGTGTTTTCGCGGCGCTGTCGACGAAGTGGGCGTTGCTGGTGCTCGAGGAGATCGGGGACGGCGAACGCCGTTTCGGCGAGTTGCATCGGTCGATCGAGGGCGTGAGCTACAAGATGCTGACCGAGACACTGCGTTCGCTGGAACGGGAGGGTTTGGTCGCGCGGCGCGATCACCACACGGCCAGTCCTCGGGTGGAGTATTCCCTCACTCCTGCGGGAGACGAGTTGCTGCGGCTGGTGCACGGTATGTGCGCGTGGTCGCGCGCCCATCTCGCCGAGTTGATGTGACAGCGGCTGCGTGCCGCACGGGTCAGTCCGGTAGCGGGGGTAGTTCGAGGTTTTCACGGAAGGTCGCGCCGACGTAGTCGGAACCGGTGATGCCGCGGCGGCGTAGTTCGGGCAGCAGTCCGTTGACGACGAAGTCGCGGGTGCGTTCGTCGGCGAGTCCGCCGAGGGAGATCACATCGAGAACGCCTGCGTCGTAGCGTTCTTCGATCGCGTCGGCGAGTTGTTCGGGGGTGCCGGCGACGGCCCAGTGACCGGTGTCTTTGGCGGCGATGATCAGCTCTCGCAGTGTCTTTCCCGACCGTGCGAAGTTGCTGAAGATCTCCACGCGGCCGCGTCGGCGGTGCACGGATGCCACGTCGGGGAGCACGTTGTCCGGGAGGGGCTTGTCCAGCGGCAGGCCGGACAGGTCGACGCCGCCGCCGAACATGTCGGCGAGGGCGGCGCGTCCCGCTTCGAAGTCGGTCGCCTCGGCCTGTTCCCGCGCGAGACGCTTCGCTTCGGCTTCGGTGGCGCCGTAGGTGGCGTGGAACGAGCTCATGATCAGCGGCAGGCCTTCGGCGCGGCCCAGTTCGCTCGCGCGTGCGCGAATGCGTTTGGTGTAGGTGACCGCGTCTTCGAGGGTCGGCAGTGAGGTGAACACGACCTCGGCGAATCGCGCACCCAGTTCGATGCCGCCTGCCGATTGCCCGGCCTGGAATTGCACGGGTCTGCGCTGCGGTAGGGGCGGGATGTTCAGCGGTCCACGGACGGTGAAGTACCGCCCAGCGTGATCGATGGGCCGCACGCGGGTGGCGTCCAGGATCGCGCCGCCGTGCCCGTCGGGGGTCAGCGCGCCGGACTGCCAGCTGTCGAACAGGGCGTTGACCACCTCGAGGGATTCGGTGGCGCGGGCATACCGGTCTTCGGGGCTCGGCAGATCCTGGTCGCCGTAGTTCTCCTCCCCCACCGAGGAAGTCACCGCGTTCCATGCCGCGCGGCCGTTGCTGATGTGGTCGAGGGTGCCGAAGAGCCGGGCGAGGTTGTAGGGGTGGTGGAAGGTGGTGGTCACCGTGGCGATGAGGCCGACGTGCGAGGTGACGGCGCTCAGCGCGGACAGGAAGATCAACGGTTCCTGGGCGCCGATGGCGCCTTGTGCGCCGAAACTGAGCAGGTCGGCGGCGAAGAGGGCGTCGAATTTGTGTTGTTCGGCGATTTTCGCGATCTCGATCGATGACGCGATCGTCGTGGCGGACGGATCGATGGCCGCCGCGTACACGCTGACCGCACCGCTGACTCCGGTGACGGTCTTCAGGGGCCGTCGTCGCCCACCAACTTTGCCCATTGCGGCGACGCTACCGGTGCGCACCGCTGTCGTAACGGGTTGCGATCAGCGAGATGTTTTCTGCCCGAGCGAAATTTGCGGGGCGGTGCCACAGAGGTGATGCGGCATGGCTTCGTACGCCGGGGCCGATCCTAGGCCTGTTCTCGCCCGTCGCCGTGGTCGTCGGCGGTGGTCCGGTCCGCGCGCGGCACCCGTACCACTCCGGTGTCGAGATCGATGTCGAATCGCCGTGTATGGGTCTGCCCGTCGCTGTCCTCGCTGCCCTCATGGTTCAGCTTCTTGCCAGGAAACAGCTCCCCGATGACGCCCATACGATCACCATACGCGCGCGGTATCCGACCGAGTCCGGTACGGCGCATCCCCGCCGGCGGCGTTCGGTCGACGAGTGCGGACGTGATCGCCAGGCGATAGCGGTCGAACGGTTCCGTTTCGGCGTCCGAGAGACTGAGGCTCGGTTAGCATCATGTTCTGCTCCGATCGGCCGAGGACCGCGGCACGGGGAGCGCTGGGCGACCGATACAGGAATCGAACGACAGATCGGCCTACCGAATGGAATACGACGCCGACCTCGCCCAGGCTCAGGTCTTCGTGGAGTTGCTGACCCGGCAAGCCCGGACGTTGGCGCGGGACATCGCATCCACTTACCGCCACGATCCCGCCGCGCGGCACGAACTGTACCGCGAATTGTGCGTGGTGCGCCGCTATATCGACCGGCTGCACCGGCGATTCCCCGAAACCGTGGGGCCGCACGTGCGTCGGCAGCTGGCCGCCGCCCCGGGTGCACGGCCGGTGCTGGGTTGAGGCGTGCCGGTCTCAGTGCCCCGGCGCGGCGGCCGTGCGGTCGGGGACGGGCACGGTGAGCATGGCGACGATCATGTCCACGATCTCCGCGGCGTCGCCGGGGTGGGCGGTGCGCACCCCTGCTTCCAAGGTGCGTTCGTAGTCGGCGATCAACGCGAACATGACGGTGGCCATGGTTTCCAGGCGTTGCCTGCGCAGCCGCCGCGGCAGGTCGGTCAGCGCGGCGTCGAGGCGGGTGGCGATGATGCGGACCGCCGCGCGGTCCGCGTCGGCGAGGCGGTGCGCGTCCGCCACGACGGGATGCGTGCGTACCACTTCCAGGAACCGGCCCAGATGGGTCACCCGGTCGTGGCCGAGCAGTTCGAGGATCGGGGTTGCGAGCATGGCGACGAGGGTGCGCACGTCGTTGGTGCGGCCGTCGGCCTCGTGGGCGGCCAGCAGCTGCATGCGCCGCTGTTCGAGCCAGTTCATCCGGCGCTCGACGATGGCCTCGATCAGTCCGGTGCGTGAATCGAAGTAGTAGTGCACGGCGGAGTTGTTGCGCTGGCCCGCGGCGGCGGCGATGTCGCGCAGCGGCACGTCGAGGCCGCGTTCGGCGATGAGGCGTTCTCCGGCGTCGAGCAAGGCGGTGCGCGATTCGTCGCTCGGCATGTACGCACTCTACTAAACACGAGTATTGACGATGTTAAACACAGATGATTAATTAAACGGCGTGGATAATGTGGCGGTGGTCACCGGTGCCGCTTCCGGGTTCGGCGCCGCGCTGTGCCGCCTGTCGGCCGCGCGGGGCGTCGCGGTGGTGGCCGCCGACATCGACGCCGCCGGGCTGGTCGGGCCAG
>NZ_JBSGCA010000017.1:0-147696 GCF_053601535.1 Nocardia sp. NPDC004718 | reverse complement strand
GCACCGCCTCCACCCGCGGAGCCACCACACCACCCGGACCACCCTCAACCGACTGACCCGACCCCTGACCAGGAACAGCACCCTGCTGACCAGGCGCAACGGCTTGGCCCTGCTGAGGCGACGCCGAAACACCCGACCCAGGCTGCCCCGACTGGATGGCGCCATTGGACGAACCGGGCGCAGGAGTTCCCGGTTGGCCCGGCGCAGGGGGAGTACTCGGTTGTCCCGGCACCGCCGTACCAGGCCGTCGTTGCTGATCCGGTCGGCTCGACCACGGCGTCACCGGTCCGGTCCGCTGATCTTCCACCGTTTCCGGCTGTTTCGGGTCTATCTCGACCCCGGCGGGCCAGATTTCAGCTGACGTCATGATCTTCCCCGGTTGTCGGTGCCATCGGCAGATGGAGAATGCTCGAACGGTGGGTTCGAGTACGGGTCGCAGGTTTGTCCAACCCTTTCCTCGCAAGTTGCTGTGGACCGTCTGACTGCCTGGACAATCGCGCATGTCAGTGTAAGTGGATGTGTGCCGGCTGCTCCGGTTCCGCCAGCGTTGCGCTTCCCGTAGTTGGGAAGACTCGACAATGAAGACGTCGAAAGTAGGTCTCACTCATGGTCGGTCGCTGCTTGTATGGCTCATCGACGATGAGGTGTTCGATCGAGAGGCGGACCTGGCCGTGGTGATGTGCGAGCTCTGTGCGGCTCCATCCGGAATTATGTCGGTCGAGGTGGGGAAACCGCAGACGCGACGGCCACCCGGTCGTCGTGAACAGGTGCTCGCCCTGGTATCAGGTAGGTGACCCATGGGTTTCTTAGGGTTTTCGTGGGGTGACGTCGGCAAGTTCGTGGCGACCACCGGCCTCACCTGGGCGGGTGGCGCTGTCGGCGGTCTGATCGGGACCGTGATCGCTCCGGGAGTCGGGACGGCGATAGGCGCTGCGTTGGGTTCTGCCCTGGTGGGAGGGGGAACGGAAGCGGCCATAACCGGAATCGAGGGCGGTAGCTGGGACGAAGCGCTGACAAATGGTGCTCAAACCGGTGCTCTCGCGCTGCTCGGAGGAGCCGCCGGTGGTGCCGTTCGTGGTGTCATCGCGAGAGCCGGTGCAAGCACGGTGTCGTCGGCGCTAACCGGCGCGCTGAATGCGGGAGGCCGCACTTGGTTGACCAGTGCCGCGTTGACCGCTGGAATCGTGGGCGGCCAGCAGGGAGTGAAGTCTCCGGAGCCACAGGCTGTTCCCGATAAACTCCCGGTGCGTCCGGCGGGTGTGGAAAATCGAGGCACTAGTTCGGCCGCGCTGGTGTCTCCATGAGCGAGGACATGCCGACCCTGTATGTCCCGGACGTATATTCCAAACGGTGGCCGGCGGAGCGGCTCAAGCTCTATATCGCGGTTCATGATTTTCTGGAAGTAGACAAGGGCGAGGACAAGTGCCTGCACACGACTCTCCAGATGGGCTGGGAATATCTCGGTAAGGGTAACGCGGAAAAAATGCCGATCAAGGCGCCGGTGCCGCAGGTCGACCTGAAGAACTACTCGGTCAGGGCGGCCGTCTTCGAAGACTACGCGATGGTAAACAACAAGCTGGTGGACACTTTCGAGAAGATGGAGAAGCGGGACGTCGGGGTCGCGAAAAAGGTCCACGATTCGAAGGTCTCCGTAGAGACCGCCAGAGACGACTATAAGAACAAACTCATTCCATATCTCAACACCCAAGCCGCGGCTCCGCCCCCGGATCTGGATGAAAATCGTCATGTCATGACATACGTCACCGAAGGTTGCGAAAAGTCTCTGCAAATCACGAACACAACGAAATCCGAGCAGGAAGACATCGCAAAAGGCATCAAAGGTGATTCCGACGAGACCGACAAGATGACCAAGGACCTCAAGGATCGGGTGAAGGCGCTGGAGACGGCCGCGGCCAATCCGACGGGGTATCCGCAGAACGTCGACACGTCGAACTACCCCACGACCGGCAACAACGACCAGACCATCCCGGCCGCCGTGGACAACAGTGCCTTCCCCACCGGCCTGGACAGTCTCGACGACCCGACTTCCGGCACGACGCCGACAAATCTGGACGGCACCGGTACGGACGGCGCCGGTCTGAACAACCAGACACCCAGCGGTGTCGACCCCACCGGAACCACGCCGGGCGTGACGACACCCGAGACTCCGAGTGTGCCGTCGACCGCCGCCGCATCGCCTGCGAGCTCCGGCCTGGACGCGATGTCCATGCTGCCGTTGATTGCGGGGCCACTCATGAAT
The DNA here is from genome assembly GCF_053601535.1 of Nocardia sp. NPDC004718. NCBI lineage: Bacteria > Bacillati > Actinomycetota > Actinomycetes > Mycobacteriales > Nocardiaceae > Nocardia > Nocardia sp. NPDC004718. The sequence continues at coordinate 145,436 of NZ_JBSGCA010000017.1, read as the reverse complement.
CGTTTCGGCGCCGACACGGACCTGAACAGCCGCCGCTCGGAGCTGTATCCCCGTCGCTACGACGACGAACTCGATCCGGTGTACCCGCAGCGGGTCGCGCCGCCGACCGTCACGCAGCCCGCGGCGGTACAGCCTGCCGCAACGGCCCCCACGACGCAGCACACCGGTGCGCCGACCGGGACGACGACTTCCACACAGCCCGCGGTGGCGCCCGGTCGTACACCGGGTGCGGACGGCAGCGTGGTCTACACCTTCCCCGATGGACGCACGCAGAAGGTTTCCGCGATGCGCGCCCAAGTCCTCGACGCGGCGTTCGGTAACAAGAGCGGCACCGACGCGCAGAAGGCGTACGAGAAGACGTCATCCAAGTGGTCGGACAAGAAGCAGATCGGCGCTCCCATCGATCCTTTCCAGGCGATGACCGGAGACGTCGGCATCTGGGAGAAGCGCACGGCGGTTCTCGTGGTATTCCCTTCCGACACGGGTGGCACGATGGAGGTCATCGTCGACGGCGAGCTGAAACCGTGCAATCCAGCTGAGATGTCCGACAAGGCAGGAGAATTCGGTGCGTTCCAGGGGTTCGTGCACCCGAAGGACACCGATGTGACCGCGCCGGTGGACGGGGGCGCGCCCTCGGCGACACCGGGCACGGCCGATCAGTCCGCGAACGCGGCAATGCCGGTTGCCGCGGTACCCGCGGGCTGATCGCGCGAGCAATGTGGCAGCGGCAGATGAGGATAGGAGGTCGCGATGGCGTTGAATGTGGATCCGCAGGAACTCGTCGCTGCGGCATCGAAACTCGCCGGGGTGGCGCGCGATACCGGGGCGGCGATACCCGGCGGATGGGTGGTGCCCGCGGGAGCTGACCCGATTTCCGCCGCGGCGGTGCCGCAGCTCAACGCGCAAGCCGCGTCTCTGCTCAATGGCATGGCGGGTGTTCTCACCGATATCCAGCGCACGGCGTACAACATCGGCACGGCGGCGGCCGAGTACACCGCGGGCGATGACGACGGCGCACGGGCCATCAACGGCAGCGGCGGTGAACGCCTGGCCAATCCCGTCGGCGATGTCCAGGAAATCGACCAGCGGCGCCCGCCCGCGCTGAGGTTCCCCGTCGCGGGGGGCGCCGTCGACCCGTTGACCTTCGCCCAGCAGTTGCACTCGGGCCCCGGGCCGGGCGCGGCGAAGGGATTCGCGGACGCGTTGCGCAAGTTCGCCGGAGGACCGCACCTCGCGGCCGTCGACGGAGTGGACTCGGCGACGAGGTCGATGCAGCACTGGGAACCGGTCGGCGCGAAGGCGGCGTCGGAACTCGGCCGGCGCCGCGGATGGCTCGACCAGCTCGGTACGGGTCTCGGTCTGCTGGCCGACGGAATCGACACCTACAGCGACGCATTCCGTACCGCGAAAGCGAAGCATCCCACGCCGGAGGAGATCATCGCCGCGCGCAAGGAGCTCCTCGCGGCGATGCGCGCCAAGAACGAAGCCGGTATCCAAGCGGCGCTGGCGAAATTCAACGAACAGAACGCTCGTTCGGCGGAGACGATCACCGGATATTCCACCGAGGTCGGCTCGAAGGTCGGCACCGGCGAAGGCACCGGCGACGGCAAGGGGAGCGGTAGCGGTAGCGGTGACAGCAGCGCGTTGAGCCAGATGCTGCCCGCCTTGCTGGGTGCGATGACTTCGGCCGGAATGCCACTGAGTCAGCTCGGCAAGTCGGATCCGTCGGAGGCCTACGACGACTACGGCGTCGATAACTACGGTTACGAAGATCTCGGCATTCCCAGCGGACTCGGGACGGGCAGCCCGAGCGGGATGCCCGTCGGCAGTCCCGGTCTCGGCATCCCGGATATCGAGCCCGAAACCGTTGCGGCGACCGCTCTGCCGGTGGCCGCGGCGGCCAGTCTGGGTTCGGGCATGCCCCGCACGTCGGTCATCGAACCACTCGCCGCGTCGTCGGCCGCAGGGGCAACCGCCGCACGTGGCGGATCGCCGATGATGCCGTACATGCCGATGGCGCCGGGTATGGGCAACGCGGGAGGCAATGGTAACGACCGCAACCGAGTCGTGGCGTGGCATCCGGACCGCTTGATGTATGTCGATGACACACCGCACACCGAAGCGGTGATCGGCGAACGGCCGACCATAGCCCCGACCGTGACCCCGCCGACGCCCGGCCCGGGCAACCAGACACCGACCCAATCCGGAGGTAACGCATGAGTGAGCGCAGCGAGGTGGAGCCATGAGTTCCATCCACCCGGACGTGCAGGCGGCTTTGGACGCCGCCCGCAATCTGCGGCACCGGATCGCCGAGATGCGGGAGAAGATCGACAACATCAGGGCACGCAGGCCGTCGCCCAGCGGCGCGGTCATCCCGGAAGTCGACGCGATGGGCAGGCTGACCGACCTCTACCTCGCGCCGGGCACCGCTGCTCGGCTGACCTGCCCCGAACTGGTCACCGAGATCATGGCCGCCATCCGGGAGAGCACCGCCGACGCGGCACGGCAGTACCAGAGCGTCATGGAGAACCCCGTCGAGGCGGCCGAGCCGGTCGCCACCACTTCCGGGCAGGCAGGATGACCGAGCCGGCCCCGGATGTCACCGTCGCGGATACGGTGCGGTGGCTGCACGACGAGGGGCTGGTCCGTCTGGCCGGGGTGGCGGACGGCATTTCGGAGACGATCGTCGCCTACACAATCGATATCGCCACCGGAACTGTCTCGGCGCACCCGGCGACCGGCGGTGCGGTCGGCTCGGACGTGGTGTCCCTGGCCGCCGACGATCTGCCGTACCCGGTGGGCACCGCCAGGCGTCTGGTGATCGCCGGTGTCACGACTACGGATTCGGTTCTCGTGGTCGACTTGGCGGCCACCCTCACCATCGCGATCAACGCCGACCATCCCGAGCAGGCGGCTCGCTCTTGGGTGCTGCAACTGCTGTTGAATCCCGAGGTCACCATCACCACCAACAGCGCGGGCGTCGCGATCGGAACCAGTGCCCGGTTGCGGCAGAGCTTCATTCCCGGCGGCGGCGCGACCTTGGTCAATGTCGACGACACCCGCCCGCCGCTCACGGCCGTCACCTTGAACGCAACTACTGACGGTCCCGACCATCTCGATGTGGCAGCCGACGGCACCGGTGAGATGTATCTCGGCGCCCGGTTCTGGCAGTTGCGCCAAGTCATGCGCATCGAGGACGCCGCGTGGTCCGCACTGGCAGCGCGCCTGGAATCCGTGTCCGACGATGCCGACTACCTGATCGATCCTCGCCCCGGCGAACGATTCTCGGAGAGCAGCCGATGACCGACATGCACTCGTTCCAGGTCGACGACTTCGACGTCGACGACGACGGTGAGCGCGAAGCCGCCCCGCCGGACTGGCGGAACCTGACCTACGAGGTGTTCAACCCTGATCACACGGTCGGCGTCGGGTGCGACCGGGACGGGGAGATCATCGGCCTGTATATCACCGATGACGCCCGCGACAACGGCGACGAGTGGCTGGCTTCCCAGATCGTCAAGCTCGCGCGGCTGGCACACGCGAAATCGCGTGTGGGCCTGCGGGCCGAGATGGAGTACAAGGGCACCCGTTCCTACACGATCGACTCGTTCGACCTCCCGACCGAGGCGTCGTATCGCGCCATGGAGGAATCCGAGTTCCGACGCGACACCTGAGTGCCGACCGCCGCAACGGCGAGACAGGACAGCGACAATGACCGACAGACTCGACACCGACCCGCCGCACGAGGTGATCGCCACCGCGTACAAATGGGGCACGGCGATGACCACGACCGGTGGTCGGACGAAAGGGACCGTCGACGGCTTCGTCGCGCCGCGGCGACCCGAATCGGAGCTCGACCGCCAACTCGTGGCGAAGACGGAGTGGATCAGGACCACCTTTGAGCGTGCGGTGCGTGCACACGGCCGCCGGGCGGAGGCGACCACGCAGTTCGCGGCACGGACCTCCCACGCGCACGGTGACCACGATCGAGAAGGCGCCGCCGCGGTGCGTAGCGCCGAACCCATCTGACTCGCCGATGGAACCGGAGCGCAGCAGTCCGTACTGGACCGAGATTGTCAAAGACAACTGGCCGGCGATCTCGCCGGGGGACTGGGATGCGCTCGAACGTCTCGCGAGCGACGGCGCGGCGGGGTTGGATCTGCTCGATGCCGACAGCAAGCGCCGCGACTTCGACGAACGGGTTCGCGCCAGTGCCGCTCTGGACCCGATCAAGGACGAGATGCTGCGCCAGAGCAAGAATCCGCAGGCGTTCGCCGATGCCTTGGAGGCGGCAGCCGGCACCTTTCGTTTCTTTTCCGACCTCGTCTATCGGACACGCCACAAGATCCTGGACGTGGTCGATGAGGCCACTCGGAGGATCAACGCGACGAAGCGGGCCGCCGCGGCAGAAGAAGACGAAGCCGACGCCCAGGCGATCCGGAACCGGATTCCCGGAATAATCGACGCCGCCCGGAACGACGTCGAGGATATCGTCCGAGCGGCGCTCGGCGCGCTCGGCCCGAACGACCTGCCCAGTCTGAACCGGATCAGCGATGCGCTGAACCAGCCGGGGCCTTGGGAGCCGGAACACCGCAGGGCGCACGATCACAGCGGTGGCGACCACCAACAGAACCGTCCGGCCACGGATCACTCCGGCAGCCCACGGCATGACGGATCACCGCGGGTGAACGGGCCGAGGGACGACCCGCCGGTTGCGGTGTTCCCCGAAAATGTCGGTCATCGACCGACCGTGGACCCGGGCGAGGTGCTGTTGCCCGGTGACGAACTCGGGCAACAACCGAATCCGGAGCCGGTGCAGGACGCTTCGGTCGGCCCTTCGGCGATAAATCCTGTGCCCGACCAGCGCACGCCCGGTGGGGCGACGACCGTACCCGTGAGCAACACGGCCGGTCCGGTCGCCGACCACGGACCCGGTCTGCCCGCCGCGAGTGGCCCGCCTCGTCACATCACGGACAGCGAGCCCGTGGCTTCGGACCAGGATGTGGCGACGGACGGTCACGATCAAGGTGTGCCCGGTTCGGATGCACACGGTTCACGCGGAAGGGACCAGGATGTCTCGGTCGACAGAACGGAGTCCGCGAGCCCCGACCGTGCCACTACCGTCTCTGCGGCGGAACCGCACGACATTGCCGCATCCGACCAGTTCACCGGTTCCTCCGTGCCCGGGGCCGACCCGGTCGCATCGGCCCCGCCGCCGTTGATTCTTCCTCCACCTGTCGCGGCGCCTGTTGCCACCGCGCCGCCCGCATCGTCTGTACCGGCCACACCCGCCGCCTCGGCCCCTCCTCCCGGCTCGTCGGTCTCCGCTCCAGCGGCACAGGCGGGCTCGGGGCCGCCGCAAGTCCAGCCGAAGCAGACCACGGTCGCGCCGAGCGAAACCCGTGGACCGGCCGCCGCGCCCAAAGTCACGGCAGTGGGCGCGACGCCACCTCCCGGGGCGAGCGGCACCGGCCGGGCGCAGCCGCCGGAACGGACCGAACAGCGTGCTGATGCGGACAAGGACGACACCGACGACTCGATGCGCACCGTGGTGGGCGCGGCCATGACGTCGGCGGCCGCACCGGCATTCGTACTGGGCGAGCGAGTGGATGGCGACCTGGTGCTGGCCCGCACGCTGCTCAGCGGCGTCCTTGCCGCGGGCGGCGACACGGTCATCGGGCTCGGCTGGGCAGTCTCGGTGATGCGTCATTCGAGCGGCATCACCGCATTCATCACCTCGAACGAGGGCCGCGGCTGGATGCCCGCCGGGCTGTACCTGCCGCGTGAGATGTCCACGCCGTGGGTGTGGGAGGTGGCCCAGAGCGCGTGGGAGGGTGTCGCCGATCCCGCGCGTGTTCTGGCCGAATTCGGAATCGCCTGGGGCCGCAAGTCCGGTGCTCGGCTGACCGCCGTCGTCTCTTCGGAGGAAGTCGGTGCCGAGTTGCGACGGCAATTGGGTGACGTGCCGATCGAAGGTGAAGTCCCCGCCGCTTCGGCGATGGACTTCAGCGCGCCGAAGCCGAATCTGGTCGACCGCCTCGAACTGATCGGAGCTCCCGCGCTGGTGCAGCGGGCCGCGACCACGCCGGAGTCGGAGATCGGGGTGCGATGCTGGGAGTTGGCCTGGGACGCGCATGTCCGGGTCCACAAAGCGGGTCTGGGTTCCCCCGCCGCGCTGGCAGCGCCCGCGACACGGGAGCGGATCCTCGGCGCGCTCCGGCAGGGCCGTGAGGTATCGCAGGAGTGGTGGGAGGAGCTGCGGGATGCCGACGACCTGCTCACCGCGACGATGCTGTCGCGGCGTGTCGATGTGTCCAGGGTCGCGCTGGGCGAGTTGCGCGCCGATCAGGCCGACGGCCGGTACACATCGGAGATGAGCGCGTTGCGCGCCATGGTTTTCGAGCGACGCTGCGACGAACTCGTGCTGCTGCTGGCGGAGGACGCGACACGCAGGCGTCTGCGCGACGCGGTGTACGCGCACGCGCAAATCGTGGGTCATCCGGACTTCGTCGCACCGGCTCCGGGCCCCGCTGCCGCCCGGACCCGTCGCCCGACCATCACCGCGGGTCCGGGTCGGTGAGGATGGGCCGGGCGCCGCAATAGACGAAAAGCGCTACGGCTCAATGCCACTGATCAAGGCGTGAACCGGGCAAACGCCGCGCACTACCCATGGCTGGGAAGGATTGACAATAGTGGGACGTGTGGTGGGAAAGGATCTGATCGAGCATGCCGAACAGCATGGAAATCGACCCTGCGGTTTTGCGTCAGCTGGCCGACCAACACCGCCGGGTCGCGGCCGATACCAGGGAATGGGCCAAACCGCCCACTGACTGGCTCGCGAACTTCCTGCCCACCTACGGCAAGATCGCCTATCCGGTCTACGAAGCGCTGGAGCGCTATTACGATGCCCGCCAGCGTGCGGGCGAGGCGCTGGCCAGTGAACACGACCGCACCGCCGACTCGTTGCAGGCGTCCGCGGCCGCCTATGAGCGGCACGACTCGGAAGCTGCCTCGGAGATCCGGCGGCTGATCGACGACACCGATCACCGGTCCCCGACCGGGCTCGGCGGAAGCCCGACCGATCAGTACGGTCCGGGTGGCACGAGGACGCCGGTCGGTTCCGCGCCCGGCGACAGCCCCGTGTCGGCCGCTCCTACTTCGGCAGCCCCGGCCTCGGCGGGCCCGGCCTCGGCGGGCCCGGCCTCGGCCGATCCCGATGGCGCCCAGAACTACCCGCTCGGTACGTCGCCCGGCGGCCCGAACGGTGCGTCGCCCACAGGTACAGGTGTGCCCGGAGCGACCGCTGTGCCGACGGAATCGGTCGGCACCAACGGCGCTGGAACGCCGAACGCGGCCGGCGCGACGCCGACAACAACGGGAGGACCGTCGAGCACCGGCGTGACCGCACCGACGACCGCGGGCATGCCTCCCGGTGGAGTCGGGCCACTCAACGCGAGCCCGGACGACCGAGGCGCCACGCAGCCGGCCAGCGGCGCGACCGGCCGGTCGGACATGCCGCCCATGCCGGTCCCGGTCGCGAGCCCGTTCGCCGCCGCTGTCGCCTCGGCGAAGGACAAGGAGGCCGAACCTGCCTACGTGGTGGGCAGCCCGGTGAACGACGATCTGGTGCTGGCCAAGACGCTGCTCGGTAGCGTGCTCGCCGCCGTGGACTCTCCGGTGGGCATGGCCTGGGCGGTCGCGGTGATGCGTGGTCCAGGAGGAATCGGCGTCTTCATCACTTCCAACGAAGGCCGTGGTTGGTTGCCCGCAGGACTGTTCCTGCCGCGTGAGGTTTCCACGCCGTGGAACTGGGACGAGTTGCTCGCCGCCGACGACGGTGCCGGTTCACCGTGGGAGGGTGTCACGGATCCGGCTCGAGTACTGGCGGAATTCGGCCTGGCGTGGGGCGGCAAAGCGAATGCGAGCTTGTCTGCCCTGGTCTCCTCCGGACCGATCGACCCCGGCTTGCGTGCCCGATTCGGTGACGCGGCGATGGAAGGACTTGTCGGTCCGGTCTACGACGTCGACCTGCGCACGTTCACCCCCGACACGGCTGACCGCCTCGGTCTTGCTGGTTCGGTCCCGGGTCTGGAGCATGTCGCGTCGGTGCCCGACGCGAAGGTGGCATCTCGATGTGTGGAGCTGGCCGCGGATGCCCACGCACAGGTCGGACGTTCCGGACCGGTGCCCGCCGAAGCCGCCACGTCGCGCAAGGTGCGGGAACGGATCCTCGCCGAGTTGCAAGCCGGGAGGGCCGTGCCGCGCGCACTGTGGGATGATCTGCGCGACGCCGACGATCTGCTGGCGGCCTCGATGCTAGGACAGCGGGTCGACGTGGGCCGCGTGGAGATCGGCCAGCTACGGCTGGATGCCGGTGTTTCCCCGTTGCGCAGTATGGTTTTCGAGCGACGATGCAACGAGCTGGTGCTGCTGCTGGCCGACGAACCGGGCCGACAGACTCTGCGCGACGCTGTCTACGCGCACGAACAGATCACTTTGCATCCGCAATTCGTCTCGACACCGGCGCCCGTCTCCGCCGCCGTGCAGCCCGAGCGGGTCGCTCGGCCCGAGACGGTTCCCTCGGTCACCGCACCGGAAGTCGCCGGAGGGCCGCCGCCCACGATCGTCGTCGCGCCTTCGCCGCCGCCGGAGCAGTCGTGAAAGCTCAACTGTTCTAGAGTTTTTCCGGAGGTACGGACACGGTGCGGTGGGATGCACACCCACCTCGCCGCAACCCGGATCGCGCGTACCTGCCGGCAGCCGTGCTACGCGAATCCGGGCGGTGCAGGGGGTGATGGCACACACTGGGCAGGCACCGGCAATTCCGACCGAGTTGCGGCGACGGCCCATACCGGGGATCAAGGGCCGGTCGAAGACGGTAGCACCGGCGGTTATACGGGGATGCTGCGCTGCCGTGCTCATGGTGACCGACGCGGCCGACACCGATGGTTGCGTTGATCCACACGGCCCGCGCCGACGCCCGTCCGCCCGACCCCGATCGTGCCAGGCGGATAGCCGGAATATCGAACCCGCGAACTAGTACACGCGGGATCAGATCGAGCGGCGACCGAACGGCCGCTCCACTATGCGTCGATGACCGAGCTTTCTTCCCGATCCGGTTCGCGCTCGTCCACCGCATCCTGCGCGGTCTGGCTGTCGGGCCGATCGGCGGCAGACCTCTCCCTGGTCCGCCGAGCCGGGATGACGCTGGGCGATCCGGTGGCCGGAGCCCCGTTCTGTTCGCCGGGCGGCGCGGTATTCGCCGCCGGCGCCGCGGTGACGCCGCCGGGTGGCGCGGTGGCCGGTTGCGCTCCCGTCGGCTGCGCGTTCGGGGCGCCCTGCGGCGGCGCGGCGGCAGGCGCGGCCTGGTTGCTGGGTGGCGGTGCTTGGCCCGGCTGTCCGGGAGCGCCGTTCTTCTGGTTCTCCTCGGCCTTCTTCGCCTTGTCCTCTTCGGCCTTCTGCATCATCTGGGGTATCTGCGAGATCAGCGGCATGGCCGCCATCGGAAGCATCGCCAACATCGGCAACAGCGACGACAGCCCGCCGTCGCCGCCGCCACTGCTGCCACCGGAGGTGCCGCCGCCGCTGGTTTGGCCGCCGCTCGAACCTCCATTGCCGCTGCCGCTTCCGCCGCCGTTGGCCATGTGATCGTTGAGTTCGGCGATCGCGGCGACCTTGTCGTAGACCCGGTCCACCGCGGTGGCGACAGCTTCGAGATAGGGAAGCTCGTCTTTGGACTTGAGTTTGCGCGTGCCCGCGCGCTTCAGCGTTTCGTTGAGGTTGGCGACGATATCTTGGATGGATTTCACAGCCCGCGCCTGCTCGCTGGCCACGGTCTGCGAGGTCCTGATCACCTTATTGTCCATCTGCAGCAGTTGAAACTGCTTGGCCTCGACCTTGTCGACGCTTTTGCGATATTCCTCGTCCGCTTCGCCCTCGCCGAGGGTTTTGTAGAAGTCGGGCTGCAGCAGCTCTTCCACGTCCGGCGGCGGCGTGGGCATGCCGCGGCCGAGCAGGTCGACGGCGGTTTGGATGGCGGTCTCCGCCATCGCGATGAAGGCGCGCAGCCCTTCCGACGCACCGGGCGGGCAGTGCAAATGGATCGGCACCACATGCTTGGCGTCGGAGGCATAGCTCGCCAGAGTGGTGGATGCCGACGTCGTTGCCTTCTTGGCTTCGGTATTCGTCGCCGTCGTTACCATGCAGCCGCCACCGCCTCTCAGAAGTCACCCTTATTCTCCCGGCTTCCCGATTCTGGGAAGTGGTTCATAGTACGATTACCCACCCAGGAATGGGAATACGGCCGAATCGGTTCGGGGGACACAATATTTGGGAGCGTGTGAGAGGCGGTCGGTGATGAGCGATGGCGAGTCGGTCGAATGGCACCGGCACTGACGAACGACCTGGACCGAGTGCTCCGATCGCTGCTCGCGCTCTACGGCGACGGCCAGCCCGCCGGCCAGGCGGCGACCACGAACCAAGCGATCGCCGCCGACCTGGGTGCCCATTCCGGCGTGGCGGCGCGTTGGTACGGCGAGGCGCAGGGCATGCAGTTGTCGATCGCGGAATCGCACGCAAGCAAGGACGGCATCGTCCAGAAGGCCGTGGGCGAGTCCGGTGACGGAACGGTCAACAGCCGCGGTCGTCTGACCAATCAGATCGCGGATCTCCAGAGCCGGATACAGGCGATCGCCGCGGTGGGCGACACCCGCTTCAGCGGTCCCGCGCTGCTGGATGCAGCGCAGACCACCATCTCGAATGCCACCAAGCAGGTCGACGCCGATGTCGCCGTCGCGCGTCAGCAGGCCGCGCAGATCATGCCGCCCGCGACGCCGGTGACCCGGCAGGCCGGGCGCGGCGCGGCGCCTCGGCGGCGGCGGCGGACGCGTTCCAGGTCCAGGTCCTCGTCTCGGTTGCGTCGCAGCGGCATGGTGCCCTCCGACGGGACGACCGGCAGCAACGCGGTACTGGCCGCCAGTAACTGGCTCGGCACCCCGTATGTCTGGGGTGGCGGCGGCGCGGGTGGTCCGAGCGGCGGCGGATTCGACTGCTCGGGCCTTACGCAGTACGCCGTCGCCCAGGCCAGCCACGGGGAAGTGGTGTTGCCGCGCACCACACACGAGCAGATCTACAGCGGGGTCCGGGTGCATCCCGAGGATGTGCGTCCCGGTGACCTGGTGTTCCCTGCCAGGTCGTTCAGCACGAGAGGGCCCGAGCACGTGCAGCTGGCCGCGGGCAACGGGATGGTCATCGAAGCGCCCTACACGGGTTCGACGGTGAAATGGTCACGTATGCCGAGCGAAGCCGTCGTCGTGCGGGTGCTGTGAGCCGGTGACCGCGGAGGAGAACGCAGCGTGGCCATAAACATCCCCAGCGAGGTCGCGCTGTTCCTCAACATCTGCGGCATCCCCTACCCGGACATCAACGAGGACGATGTGCGTGCCCTCGCCGGGCATGTCCGGACCTTCGCCGAGCAAGTGCGGGATACGCACGACTCGGCGACCGGCGTGATAAAGCAGATGGGCTCCTTCTACTCTGGCGAGTCCTACCAGCAGCTGGTCGCCACCTGGGCGGGCATGAGTGCTACCCACATGCGACAACTCGACAGCGCCTGCAAGCTCGTGGGGCAGGCCCTCGAAGTGGCGGCGACAGTGATCACCGCGGTGAAGATCGCCGTATTTGCCGAACTCGCCGCCCTGGCCGCGACCTACGCATCGATCATGGTCACGCCGCCGCTGGCTCCGTCCGCGCCGCTGGTCGCCGCAGCAGCACGCCGCCTGTGCGAGGAGATGGTGCAGTACCTGGTCGGCTACATCGTCGCCGAGGTCGTCGGCAAAGCCATCGAACCGCTCGAGCAGGCCATCGACGACATGGTCAACGGGATCGTGTACGACGCCACCCGCAACGCCCTCGACGTCCCTTCGTCGAGCGGAGCCACCCGGTTGGAAATCGACCCCGACGCGGTGCAGCATTTCGCGAAGGTGCTCGATGATCACGCCGACGACATCATGCGGCACGCGGCGACATTCGCCGAGAACGTCGCGGAACTCGACTTCACGACGTCGACGCCATTCGACGATGTTGCGCAGCACACCGCGACGGACACCCCCACACCGCACGGTCCTGCCCCGGCAGCGCGGGAATTCCCTGTCGCGCGCGACGCACAGCCCGGGTCACGCTTCGCTCCGGCTGCACAGGGGAACATTGGTCTCGACGGACACCGCACCGACAACGTGCGAGTCCCCGTCGCGATGCGCGATGCCACGAACGCGATCGGTAACGGGGACCGGCCGGTCGACCGGAACGGATCCGAAGGCCGCGCGGGTAATCCGGTCCAGGCCGGCGACCGGTCGGCCGCACCTGCCGGTGCGGACCCACGTGATCCGGCCGCGGATCCCGCGAGGAAATCACCGGTATCCGCCGCCGCGCGCGACGGCGTGGATTCGGAGGTGGCGCAGCGATCCGCCGGGCTCGAGACCCCCCGTGCGATCTCCGCGCAAGCGGATGCCGTGCCGGTCGCCGCTCGTGATGCGGTGCCCGAGGTTCCGGCGCGCTCGACGCCGGACGCCGATGTGCACCGGCTCGGCTTGGCATCCGACGCGGTTGCGCCCGCCGGCCAGCTGTCCGTAGCGGACAGGTCCGCGGTCGAGAGTCCCGTCGTGGGAGATTCGCCGAGTATTCCGCCCATCACCCAGCAGGGCTCCGCTGCGGCGTCCACCCCTTGGGGGCGTGCCGTGGCGCAGTCGGGCCCGTCGAATCCCGCACCGCCGAAGCCCGAACCTCCGGTGAAGGCCACTTCGAAAGTCCGTCGGCCCGCGGTGACACCGTGGACCAAGACCCGTCGTACTCGGGACGTTCCGGCCGTGGTGCACGCTCCGTCCGCGCGACCGCCGCTGCGTTTGGTCCGGGAGAAGGGGGCCGAAGCGGGCGTCGACAGTGTCCATCTCGCCGACTCGGCGGTGGCTCCGTCGCGGGTGACGTCGTCCGATCGCGTGGATCCGCCGGGGGCGCGCGACTGAGCGGACGATCGATGGCACAAGAAAACCCATTCCCAAGCACGGGAATGGGTTGCTGAGTCGAAGTGGCGGCAGTGGTAGACGTACACACACCGTGCTACCGGCCTGCGCACCCCCGCAACGGCCGGTGGCCTGCCGGTGCCACCGGCCGTTGCTTTGGGTTCAGACCGTCAGGATGAGGGACTGACGATCTGTGTTCAGACAGTACCCTCTGCTGTCGGAACGTTCAATAGTGTGCACCTAAATAGCGGCAAGAAATTTGGCCAGAGCCTGTGACCTGCTGTGCGGCGGCTGGAGGAACCGGATCGCGGCTGGCCAGCCGCCGCCTAAGGGGTCGTCTGCAGGCGGATGTTTGCCGACCCAGAGGTAAACATACCGTTAACTGATGGCACGTTCAAAATTGGCATGCCTTGGCCGGGCGACCGCCATGCTGCGGCCTTCCCATTATTGGGAAGCCGTCGAGTCCTGGGCGTGACCGCCGGAATCTATCGTTCGATGAGGCTAGATCGGCGGAAGGGAAGTCCGAGTGTCAGCGGCCGAGGACGCGTTCTACACGGGTGTTCAGAATCTTGGGTTGGTCGCCGGTGGCGTGCGCAACGAACAGCACGCGGCGGCAGCGTTTCGGGCTGCCACGGACCTCGACCCGGACATGTGCGATGCCTGGCTCGGGCGCGCCATGGCGGGGGAGGTCACCTCTGAGGTGATCTATGGCGCCTATCGTTCGGTGCACAACCTCTACCGCGATCAACAACGGGCGGGTCTGGTCGATCGCGCCCTGTGGTGCCAGGTCGAGATCGGCATGTACGGCCTGCGCGTCGCGATGGCCGACCGCGACCAAATCGCCATCGCGCAGGCATGCTCGTATGCCGAAGGCGGTGAATGGCAGGAGGCCGCGGCGATTCTCGACGAGGTTCCGCGCGACGACGTATCCGATTTCGTGCGTATGTCGCTGTACTTCCGGACGAAGCAATGGCCGGATGTGCTCGCCCTGCGCAGCGCGCGGCCGGTACTGGAAGACGGTCTGCTGGACATCGCCGCGGAGTTGATGACCGCGCAGTCGTTGGCGCATCTGGGTCGCTTCGGCGAGGCCATGCCGCGCGCGCAGCGGATCGTGGAGGACAGCTCCTCGGGCAGTCTGTCCTACATCTGGGCCGACGCGCACTTCTTGCTCGGCATGCTGATGCGGCATAACGGCGATCACGAAGCCGCCGACAAGGTCCTCAAAGGACTGCAGGGCTCGGCGCTGTGGCCCGAGCGCGAGGAATGGCAGCGCGCGGTTCGGGACAAGGCGTACCGATTCGAGGTCGCCACCGCGGAACTCATCGCTTCCCGCACCAACAAGTGGGATCCGAAGACGGGTGACGATCCGCGCGAGGCGGCCGCCACCGCGGCGCGTGCGGAGCGTGAGAGTCTTCTCGCGGAGGCCTCCGATCTGCTGCAGGCGCAGATCGGCATGGACTCGGTCAAGGAACAGGTCGACCGGCTCAAGTCCGGCGTGCTGATGGACCAGGTGCGCGCCAAGCGCGGGCTCGCGGTCGATTCCAAGTCGCAGCATTTGATCTTCTCGGGGCCACCCGGCACCGGTAAGACGACCATCGCACGCGTGATCGCCAAGATCTTCGCCGGCCTGGGCGTCGTGGAGAACGCCGATGTCATCGAGGTCTCCCGCAACGACATGGTCGGCACCCACCTGGGCCACACGGCCCCCAAGACCAACGCGCTGATCGACACGGCGCTCGGCGGTGTGCTGTTCATCGACGAGGCGTACACGCTGATCCAGGAAGGTCTGTCCGGCGGCGACGCGTTCGGCAAAGAAGCGGTCGACACGTTGCTGGCCCGGATGGAGAACGATCGCGACAAACTCGTCGTGATCATCGCGGGATACGAGGACCAGATCGACCGGTTCCTCGCATCCAACGACGGCCTGGCGTCCCGTTTCACCAAGCGCATCCGTTTCGCCAGCTACGGGGCCGACGAGCTGGTGCAGATCGCCGAACACATCGCGCGGAAGAAGGACTCGATCCTCTCCGAGCAAGCGCGCGAAGTGCTGCGGCTGCGGTGTGAGGAGTTGGCGGGGCAGACCAAGAACGGCAGGCGACTGATCGATCTGGCCGGCAACGGCCGTTTCGTGCGCAACGTGGTCGAGGCCGCCGAAGCCGAGCGCGACTATCGCTTCACCAGGGAGAACGCCGATATCGCCGCGATGACCGACCAGGAGCTGATGACGATCGACGCGTTCGATGTCACCGCGGCGCTGGAGGGTTTGGCGCCGAGCACGCGGGTGTGAGGCGTCCGCTGATCCACTATTCCCGACGCTGGGAATAGTGGTCGTATTCATGCCGTAACCGCTGGTTACGGTGTGGTGGCAGGGCGGCGGAAGGAACGAGAACCGGTGGCGCGCTTCCGGGTTGTGACCAAACACCAGATTTCCGGCTGGCGCTTTCTGCTGCGCCGGATCGAGCACGCGCTGGTCCGTCGCGACGCGTCGATGATCGATGACCCGCAGCGCGGTCGCTCGACCGCGCTGACCGTCGGCATCGCGCTCGCGTGCGTGATCATCGCGGGCGCTGCCGTGCTGGCGTTCTTCAAGCCCGCCAAGAAGGTGGGGGACTCGAAGATCATCGCGGAGAAGGACACCGGCGCGCTGTTCGTGCGCGTGAACAACCGGCTGTTCCCGGCGCTGAATCTGACGTCGGCCCGGTTGATCGTCGGGTCCCCCGACAAGCCGGTGCAGGTCTCCCGGGACGAGCTGTCCAAATATCCCCGCGGGCCGTGGGTCGGCATTCCTGGTGCGCCCGGCAGCATCGTCGACACCGGCGAGAGGGACTCGTCGTGGACGGTGTGCGACACGGCGCGAACGGGTGCGGCGGCGCCGGTCAACCCCGCGACCGGTCTGCCGACCGTGAGTCGCTCCGCGGTGCGCACGACGGCGATCGGCGGCCCGCTCACCCTGGACGGCGACACCAATCGCGCACTGGGCGACGGTGAGGCCCGTTTGCTGCGTGACGACACCACGACCTGGTTGGTGTACGGCGACGCCGAGAAAGGCGTGGTGCGCGCCGCGATCGATCTCGCGACGACCGCGGTGGCCATGGCGCTCGGCATCGATTCGACCGCTCCGGTGATGGCGGCGTCCAAAGGCTTGGTCAACGCTATTCCCGAGGCTCCTCCGTTGCGGGTGCCCGACGTACCGGGTAAGGGCGAGTCGGTCACGCTGAACAATGGATTCACCACTCCGGTCGGGTCGGTGCTCACCGTATCTACGCCGGACCAAGGAGTTTCGTACTACCTCGTCTCACAGTCGGGGTTGGTGCGGGTCAGCTCGGTGCTGGCGGCGATGGTGCGCAACGCCGACTCGCAAGGCGCGGTGTCCACTCGCACCGTCGGCCCCGACGTGATCGCGGCGAACCTGCGCCCCGGGCAGTGGCCGGGCACCGCCACCTACCCGACCCGTCCCATTCGCTTGGTCGACCCGGAGCGGTCCGGCGTGACCTGCTTGCACTGGTCGCGCTCGGGAAACGATCCGAACGCGGCCACCGAGCTGCTGGTGGGGAGACAGTTGCCGCTGACGAAGGATGAACAGGGTCGCGCCGTGGACTTGGTGACCTCCGCCGCCTCACGCGGCACCACCGCGGATGCTGCCTACCTGCCCAGGGACACCGGCCGTTTCGTGCAGGTGACCGGAACCGAGCCGGGATCACCGTTGCGGGAATCGCTCTACTGGGTCTCCGACAGCGGCGTGCGCTACGGCCTCATCACCGAGCCGAACAGCGCTGGCGGCGATCCCACCTTGACGTCGCTCGCCCTGCGTGCCCCGGTCCCGGCGCCGTGGAGCATCATCTCGCTCTTCGCAGTCGGACCCGCCCTGTCCCAGAAGGAAGCTCGCATCCAACACGACGGAATTCCGAACAACAAGATCGTTGCCGGGCTCGGGGGAACACAGTGACCAGCACGCGCCGATTCGTCCGGCCTGCACGGATGGTGCGCGGTCCCAAAGCGCCTGCCGTGACCGAGTTGCGGCTGCAACCGCCGACCGAGCTGCCCAAACCGGTTCCGCCTTCGCGGCTGCGGATGATCATGCCCGTGGTCATGGTGGCGGCCATGTGCGGCATGATGGTGATGATGTTCCGCGGCGGCGGAGCCGTGAACCCGATGACGCTGATGTTTCCGGCCATGATGCTCGTGTCGATGTTCGGCATGATGGGCGGCGCGCTCGGCGGCAACTCCAGCGGCGGCGCCGCGAGCCTGAACGAGGAACGCAAAGACTACCTGCGCAGCATTACCGACAACCGGAAGACGGTGCACGCGGCGGAAGCCGAGCTGTATGCCTTCCTGCGGTACACCCACCCTGGTCCTGACGAGATCGCCCGGTTGATCGGCGGCAAGCGGATGTGGGAGGTGCAGGTCGCGAGTCCGCAGTTCCTGCGGGTGCGGGTCGGCCGCGGGCGCATCGCCAACCAGGTGCGCGTGATCGTCCCCGAAGCCGCGCCCACGTCCGATCTGGACCCGGTCGGCGTCGTCGAGCTGACCCGCTTCGCCAAGGCCTATTCCACGGTCGGCGGTATGCCGGTCGCGATCAATCTGCTGTCGGCGCCGCAGGTGGGCATCGATGGCGACCCGCGCTTGGTGTCCGGGCTGGTCCGCGCGATGATCGCCGAGGTGGTAGTGCTGCACGGACCGGACCAGGTGGCGGTCGCGGCGGTGCTGTCCGACCCGGACGCGCCGGAATGGTCCTGGCTGAAATGGCTGCCGCACACCCAGCATCCGAACGAAACCGACGCCATCGGCTCCAGCCGGATGGTCTACCGCACCGTCGCCGAACTGCGCACCAAGGTGCTCGCCGGACTCAATCGCGGTCCGTTCTCGGCGAATTCGCAGCCCACCTTGGATCGCACGCACTTCCTGCTGCTCGTCGACGTCGCCGGGCCCGCGAGCGACCGTGACATCTCCGGCATCGACGGCTGCACCTGGTTGCGGCTGGGCGCCACCGAACAGAATCTGCCCCGCGCCCTGCGTTTCACCGTGAGTGACGACCGGTCGCTCAACGAAGTAACCGTCCGCGGTCTGCGTCGCGTCGGCGTCGCCGACACGCTGTCGGTGGCGGCGATGACCAGGATGGCGCGCAGTATCTCGCCGTACCGGCTGTCCACAGTGGTGGAGGCGGTGGCCGCCGAGCAAGCCAGCGGCGGCACCTCCTGGGAGGAAATGGTCGGTCTGCCCGATCCGGGCGCGGTGCGCATCGATCTGCAGTGGCCCCGGCGCCGAGACGCGGACCGCTCGCGGTTGAACATCCCCTTTGGGCACGATCCGGCGGGCGGTGTGGTCTATCTCGACATCAAGGAGTCCGCCGAGGAAGGCATGGGCCCGCACGGCATGTGCATCGGCGCGACCGGCTCCGGCAAATCGGAATTCCTGCGCACCCTGGTTCTCTCGGCAATCGCGACGCACTCCCCGGACGTGCTGAACTTGTTGCTGGTCGACTTCAAGGGTGGCGCCACCTTCCTCGGCTTCGACCGTCTCTCCCATGTCACCGCCGTCGTGACGAACATGGAGGAGGAAGCCGATCTCGTCACCCGTATGGAAGACGTGATCAACGGCGAAATGGCCCGCAGGCAACGTATTCTGCGCGATGCGGGCAACTTCGCCAGCGTGGCGGACTACGAACGAGTGCGCGAGCAAGGCGCGGACCTGCCCCCCATGCCCACGCTGCTGATCATTCTCGACGAGTTCGCCGAACTGCTCGAACAGCATCCTGGCTTCTCCAAACTGTTCGTGGCCATCGGCCGGCTCGGTCGATCGCTGCGCATCCACCTGTTGCTCGCCTCGCAGAAGGTGCCTGCCAACCGGATGGGCGAACTCGAGGCCCATTTGTCGTACCGGGTGGCGCTGCGCACCAACCAGACCAGCGACTCGCGCGACGCCATCGGCACCGCCGACGCCTATCACTTGCCGAAGAAGCCCGGCGCCGGTTACCTCCGCGTCGGCGCAGGCGATCTGCAACGGTTCCAAGCCGCGTATGTCGGTGAGCCCTACACCGCGCCGGTGCAGAACTCCACGGCCAACGCACAGCGGGTGCGGCGTGCCGGGGGCGGATATCGGCCGCCGCAGCGTTTCACCGCGGCGCATATTGCCGACGCGCGTCCGGCCTCGATCGCCGCGCCGCAGCCGGTCGCGCCGACGCCCGCGTTGGAAGGCGAGCCGGTGACCATCATGGAGACCGTGCTGCAGCAATTCGCCGGCCACGGCAGGCCCGCGCACAAGATGTGGCTGCCGCCGCTCGGCACGCCGCCCACCCTTGACAAGCTCGTCGGTGCCGTTCCCCGAGGCGCGCTGCAGCTTCCGCTGGCGATCGTGGACAAGCCACGCCAGCAGCGCCAGGACGTGTGGTCGGTCGATCTGTCCAGCGCGGGCGGCCACGTGGCCGTGGTCGGTGGCCCGCAGTCGGGGAAGTCGACCGCGCTGCAGACCCTGGTCGTATCGGCCGCCATGACCCACACGCCCGAACAGGTGCAGTTCTATTGCCTGGACTTCTCGGGCGGCCTGTCCGGTCTTCGCGCCGTGCCGCATGTCGGTTCCGTGGCCTCCGCACGTGACACCGACCGTATTCGACGGACTTTCGCGTTGATCAACAACTTGATCGCCATGCGGCAGACGCTGTTCACCGAACTCGGCATCGATTCGATGCGTGAGTTTCGGCGTCGCCGCGGCTCCGCCGCCGAGTCCGCGCGGTTGACCGCGGCCGGCGATGTCCACGGGGATGTGTTCATCGTCGTCGACGGTTGGGACATCGGATTCGCGACGAATGGGCCCTTCTACGACGAGTACATGCCCACGATGGAATCCATTGCGGTACAGGGCCTCAATTACGGTATCCATCTTGTCATCAGCAGTTCGCGGTGGGCGGCGATCCGGCCACAGATCAAGGACATGGTGCAGACCCGCCTGGAAATGCGGTTGGGTGACCTGACCGATACGGTGTTCACCGGGCAGCGGAGTGTCGTGGCGGCCATCCCGCCGAATCGGCCGGGCCGGTGTATTTCCTCTGAAGGATTGCACATGCTCACCGCACTGCCACGTGCGGACGGGAATGGCGATGCCGAGTCGGTTGCTGCCGGACTGACCGCCGTTGCCGACCAATTGCGGCGGACACACGACGGTCGTACGGCACCGGAAGTAAGGTTGCTGCCGAGCCAGGTCTCGCTGAGCGAGGTTCTCGCGCGTATCCCCGAGCCGACCGATCTCGCGCAGCGACTGGTCGTGCCGTTCGGTGTCCGGGAATCCGACCTCGGTCCCGCTGTGCACGACTTCGGCGTATCTACGCATCTGGTCGTGCTGGGCTCGTCGGGCTCCGGAAAGTCGACGGTGGTATCGGCACTACTGGAGTCCATCCGCACCCGTTTCACCAAGGATCAGGCGCGGGTGTTGCTGATCGATTACCGACGCCAGCATATGGAAGCCTTGCCCGGCGACCAGTTGGTCGGCTATCTGACCAGCGCTCGGGATCTCAGCGAGAATCTGCCGCCGTTCGTCGCCAAGATGAGAAGCAGGCGTCCGCCGGACAATGTGACACCGCAACAGCTCAGGGATCGTTCGTGGTGGAGCGGGCCGGAAATCTTCGTCGTCATCGATGACTACCACATGGTTGTCCAACGCGGACAGCTCAATCCGCTCGATCCCTTGCGGGAGCTCATGATCGATGGCCGCGATACCGGGCTGCATGTCATCGCGGCCCGGAATATCGCCCAAGCCGATTCCGCGATGTACGACAGCGTTCTCGGGCAGATCAAGAACCTCAACTGCTCCGGCATCATCCTCGATGGGTCGAGGCTGGACGGCATGCTCATCGGTGACGTGAAGCCCACCAAACAGCCGGTGGGAAGGGGAATCTTCGTGGAGCCGCTGCATTCCCGCAAGGACTTGGTCCAAGCCGCGTGGACGCCGGAGTGAACGCGCCGCACGGCCGAGGTTCCTTTGTCCCCCAAGGTTGGGAATAGCTTAGCGTTCTTGGTGTACCGCTCGAGTGTGAGTGGCACCGATCGATTGGAGGCTTCGATGGTTCCAGTGCCAGTTCCTACCGAACAACTTCCCGTGATCAGTGCCCGACTCGGTGCCGCGAAGCCGACGCTGTGGGTGACTCGCATCGACAGCAATGCCGGTATCGCCGAACCGAATCCGTACCACAACGCTTCTGTCTCGGTCGGAATTCACTATGAGACCGCCGATTCGGTCTGCGACGCTCTCGTCAGCCGTAGCGCCGCCGCTGTCGGCAGTTGACCGACCGTGTAGCCCGGTAGAGAGAGGGCGAGTCATGCCGTTCGACGTGTACGTCGCCGAGGGGACGCAGGCGAATCGGATCCTCCCCAGCTGCCCCGGAGCAGCGTCGTTGGTTGCCGTGTCGGCCGCCCGCGCCGGCATCGACGAGGCATCGATTCTCGCCATGGGCGTAATGGTGGAGCGTGCGCTGTCGTCGGCCGGTTCAACGGCCGATTCGGGTGTCGGTGATCGCGGGCCGGATGCGTTGGGCCAGGACGTCGTCTCTGGAGCCGCACCGTACGCGCAGGCAACCGATGGCGTCCGGTACTCGTGCCGCCTGCCGGGGTGTCAGTGTCCCGGCCCCTCGGACGCGGTGTTTCAGGAAGGAGGACAAGGGCAGGCCTGGGAAGGACTCCATACCAGGTGAACAGCTCGACGTGCCGGTGCTGGAGCGACCGCCGGCGATCGGCGTCATCGAATGCGACGAGGACGACACCCCGGAGGACACGACTGCGAATGCGGTGCTCATGGGGGTGCTCGACAGCTTCGGTACGCGAGGCGGGAACCGCCGACCATGAGGCTTCTCGGTAGGCGTGCCGAGCGGCAAAAACACATTTTTCGAAAGGAATGGCAAGGAGCCATGAGTTTTACCACTGAAATCGACCACGATACCTTGAGTAAGGCCCGAGTGCAGTTCGCCACTATTCTGGGCGAGTTCGAGTCGGCCGGGCAAGCATTGTCCGGAGTGCAGCATCAGTTCCCTGCCGCCGTGGAGGGTGAGATCGGCACTGCTATCTACAACGCGGTCGGCAATACGTACGAGCACATCAAGAGCTTGTGCAACATGTTGCAGACCCGCATCATGGATCCGATGGACGCGGCCAGGATCCAGGCCGATGCGGAGGGTATGGATCGGGCGGGTGAGATCGCGCGGCTGGGTAACGACGGCGTGACCGACGTCGGAAACGCCTCTGGCACATGGGCCAACAATCATATGGAGAACACCTCCGCCATCGGCCAGGATCAGTCGAAGATCGACCTCAATTTCTGACGGCCACGAAACCCGATACAGCTCTAGAAAGGTTTGAGGACAATGGGCAGAATTAAGAACGTCTACGGGCAGGTGGATGGACTCACCGCCGATACCGAACAAATCATCGGCCGCATTCGCGAACAGATCATTCCGGATGTCAAGAAGCGCTGGGATGAGACGCTGGCAACCTTCCAAGGTGACGGCGCCAACGCCTTCTCGGACATCACTCGGGATTTTCACTCCAGGCTGGGTGCGCTCGAGGCTGCCATGGCGCACCTGAACGGAAAGGTGACCAAGATTTCCGGCAGTGGTGGCGATGTGCAGACACTGGATCACCGGCTTTCGGGCCTGTTCACGTAGTCGTCGGGCCGACGCGGTCCCGTCCGCCACCCAGGGCCTCGACGGGCGAGTCGCCTGACGCTCGTGGTGGGAGAGTTGGAAGCCGAACCGATCTCCATGGATATGGCTGTCGATGCCGTCCTTGTTCTCCGGAACATGGATGGCATCGACTTCTTTCTGCCGGCCCCCGCTCTTGTGTCGAACATCCCGATACCGTCGACCAGGGCCCGGTGCATACCGTTGTGACCGGATGAAACGAGGAGCCGGTACTGCCGAGGGCTACCGTGTACATCCGGTTGCCGAACGTCGGCCGCAGTGCCTGTGCCGGCAAACGGTCGCGTAGACGCTGCCGACATGAGGTGCGTGAACGTCGTCGCACAGAGCGGCCGCCGACCGGGCGGCCCGGTTCAGCCCTGAACCTCTTCGGGCTGGATCGGGTGCGGTCCGAGTGGGCACCGCGGCCCGCAAGACCCCACGTGCAGCCCCATTTTCACGGCATTCCCATCGCTGGGAATGCCTTAGCGTTTTCGATGTACTACTCGCAAAGAGTGGTGCCGGTCGTTAGGAGACTTCCATGTATCTCGCTGTTGATCCGGATCATCTCCCGGTTATCGCTTCCCAGCTCGGCGTCAGCGCGGAGGACTTGATGTTGATGCTCGGTGCGGCCGCGCCCGTCGCTGTCCCGTTTCCGCCGGGTCTCGACGACGTGAGCGCACTCATTCCCGCCGCATGCGGCAAGCAAGCAGGGTTGTTCTTTCCCACCACGGCGAACGGAGTCGCCATGGGAAGCGAAGGTGCGGTTGCCCTGCCGGAGGTCGGTGTCGCCTTCGCCGCCGGCGACATGGTCGGTGGTACCCAGGTGGACATCGCGTCAGCGGCAATCTAGGCCTGGATAGCCCGAGCGAAAGCTGATGAGATGCTTGCTGTCGTATTCGGCGCGTTGGCACCGGAGGCGATCATCGCCCCGCTGCTCGCCGGCGATGGGGTCACCACGACGCGGTTGACCGCGAATGCCTACCGGGCTATGGCCATGCAATTGAATGCCGCCGCGGCCAACACCGACAGCTCGATGCTCCAGATGGGCGGGACCTTTCAAGCGCTCACCTCCCAGCAGGCGCAGGCGGCGTTCCGTAAACACGCGGCATGGATGCGTGAGCAGGCCGCGGTGGCGGAGACGACCGGCGAGTTGCTGGACCGAGCGGCTGACATCTGCTCTGCGGCGAAGGCCGCCATGGCGGCAGTCGCCGCCAAGGTCGCCCAGGTCCGGTTGCAGGAGGGAATCGCGCTTGCCGGAGGCATGGGCCCGTTGAGCGGGCCGGCGATCGTGGAAGCCGAGGCCGAATTGCTCGCGCTCAGAGGCGCCGCCCTCGGGGTGATGGCCGCTTACGCCGGGGCGCTGGTGCCCACGCTCGCCGCACTGCCGCCACCGGTCCAGGCGCCGCCTATCGTGACTGGCGGCGCGGGGCCGGACCCGCAGACGCAATTCCTGTCATACGACAACCCGGCCAACCGTACCGAAATCGGTCCAACTCAGACACATACGTCGTCTACCTCGTCGACGAGCGAGAGGTTGACCGGATCGGATAACGGTGGGTCCGAATCGGCTGGCGACAAGACCCCCACCGATACGACCCAACCCACGGATACCACTCGACCCACCGATCCGACTCAGCCGACGGATCCGACACAGCCGACGGATCCGGCGAACCCGGGCACCAATCCCGAGCAGTTGGCGAATGCGGATCCCAGTGGTTGGTCCGGCGATTCGGGAGCGAACGGCGCAGGAGACGGGGCCGCGGACCAGTCCTGGCTCTACGGCACATCGCAGAACTCGCCGACATTGGCCGGATTGAGTGGTGGTGCCGGTAGTCTCGTCGCGCTGAATATGGCTCGTGGTGGCCTCGGATCGATGCCGGGCGCTGCGACCGGGTTCCGGATGCCTGCCAACTGGAGTCCGGGAGCGGGAAGGGCATTCGGCGCCATACCGCAGCAAGCGGCGTCCGGACCGATGGCCCGGAAAGGGCCGCCCCGCGGCGCGGTCGCGCCCAAGGCGCGGATGCGACGACGCCGCGACGACGAGAAGAAGCCGTCGAAGGTGTTCGTACCGGGCGAACCGCAGGAAGTTCCGGTGCTCGAGCAAGCCCCTGTCATCGGGGTGATCGAGTACGAGGATCGTGATGGCCGGGACGAGCCGGCGTTCGAGCCCGTACTGGCGGTCGGCGTCATCGAACGAAACGAAGACGAAGAGGTGCTCGCCTCCGCAGAACCTCCCCGGTGAAGCACGCCGAAGTCGGGTATCCAGTCGAGGAAGATGATCACAATGCATTCGGGGAAGGTGTGGAAGACGATCCAGTAGCAATCGACCTGAATGTCGATGCCGCCCTGCTGTTACAGCATTTGGTCGGCATCGATTCCTATCCGCCGGTATTGGCGCTGCTGCCGAATATCTACCGCATCGAGGATCGGGATCGGGTGCATGCCGCAGTCGCCGCGCAGCTCACCGAAGTGGGCGTGCTCGAGGACGGTCGCGTGCACCCGATGGTCGAGTATTGGCTCACATGTCTGTACCGCCCGGATGTGGAAATGGATGTCCGGATCTTGGATACCGGGTTGGATGGCGAGTCGAAGGGAATGCTGCGAATGTCGCTGGTGCGCGCGGGCGAGACCCATGTGCTCGCGGTGCGCTCCGACGACCACGTCGTCATTCAGTCGGTGTTCCAGCAGGACCGCCAGCTCGACACCTTGTCGGCCGCTGTCGCGTCCGCGCTCGGTCCGGCGCAGGCGTTGCGGTTCGAGTCGATCGCCGCGCCCGTCGAGCAATTCGGCGAGATTCCCGACGACCAGGACGAACGGCGGCGTGCTCTGGTGGAACTCGGTGCGGAACCGCATGCCGCCGCGGTGCTGAGCCGGGTTCTGGACGAGGTGGTCCGACGGGCGGAGGTGGTGATCATCGAGCACCATGACGGGAGCTCGGCGCAGCCCGAATTCAGTGTGAACGTGCTGGATACGCTGTCGGGGCGAGTCATCGTGACGCCGAGCGTCGCGATGGACGGACAGAAGTGGGCGAGATATGCGCCGGGTGATGACGCGGCATTGCGGTCGGGTATCGGGGCGCTGGTCGACCTGCTGCCCGGCCGAAGTTGGTTCGACACCAGCAGACTGAACTGAACGTCGGACCGTGTTTGTCGAGAGGACGACGGAAATGAACCGAGCACCGAGCATCAACGGTCATTCGGCCGAGTCCGCGCGCGCTCGCGGTGGTTACGACGCGTACTTCGCACCGACGAACGAGCTGAGCGACGCGGCCGTCGCACCCGGCCCCGCCCCCGAGACCCGGCAGGACGCCGAGAACCCCACCCTCGTCGACCCCGTGATCGGCGCGCCGCGTGAGCCACGGCCGCCCGCCGGGGAATCCGATCCACGCTCCACACAGGCGATGGTGACGCCGCCGACTGGCGCGAGCACGCTGCCTCCGCAAATGAATGCGCAGGCAAGCGCGCCGCCGCCCCAGACGAATGTCCCGCCCGCGCAGGCGAGTACACCACCACCGCAGGCCAATTCCGCTCCGCCGCAGGCGGGCGCGCCTTCGCCGGATTACTCAGCGCCGCCTGCGGCCGCGCCGAGAGCAGCGCAACAGTATTCGGCACAGCAGCGGTCCGCCGAGCAGTACCGGGCCGAGCAGCAGTCCGCCACGCCGTCCCAAGCGATCGCGCGCACCGACGCCGCATCCGCGAATCAGGAGTGGTCGTCCGGCTCGGCGACCCCCTGGGTCCCCCAGCGCGTCGACCGCACCGCCTATGAGCCGACGCCGCGGATCGAGGTGCTGCCCGCCGCGCTCAGTTCGATCGAACTGCTCGCCGACATCTCCGCCGCGAAACGCGCGCAGCTGCGCTCCTCCTCCGGAATGCGGGGCGCGCTGAACAAAGTCGGTTTCAACCTCGGGCTCTCGCCCGCCGAGCAGCGTGCCGAGGACCGCAAAGCGCGAATCCGGACCCAGCTGACCACGACCTATCAGATCGCGGTGATCAGCGTGAAGGGCGGCGTCGGCCGCACCACCACCGCGGCGACGCTCGGGTCGACCTTCGCGGGCCTGCGCCCGGACCGGGTGGTCGCGATCGACGCGAACCCGGACTTCGGCGACCTCTCGACCCGCACCTGCAGGCACCCGTACGGCCTGACCCTGCGCGATTTGGCGCAATCCCAGAATCTCGACGCGTTCTCCGCGGTGCAGTCGTTCACCTCGATCAACTCCTCCGACCTCGCGGTGATCGCCTCCCCATGGTCCACCGAGGCCACCGAGGCGTTGTCGGGCCGCGAGTACAGCACCGCCGTGGAAGTGCTGCGCAAGCACTTCAATCTGCTGGTGGTCGACTGTGGGACCGGTGTGCTGGATTCGGTCACGTCGACGGTGTTGCAGACCAGCGACGCCGTCGTGGTCGTCACTCCGGCTACCGTCGGCGGCGTGACCGGCGCGGTGGCCACCCTGAACTGGCTGAGTTCTCACGGCCTGCAACATTTGATCGCGAAGTCGATCGTCGGCATCGTGCACCACCAGCCGCTGAAGCCGACCGTCGACGTGGACGCGATCGAGAAGTTGTTCGAGACCGCGCAGCGCCCCACCTGTGTGCTGCCCTACGACGCGCACTTGGCCGAGGGCGGCGAGATCGACCTGCGGCTGTTGGAGAAGGAGACCGTGCTCGCGTTCGAAGAGCTGGCCGCCTGGCTGGCCGATGGATTCCCTGGGTACCTCTCCAGCGGCGCCGACAACTCCGGTGACCGCGGAGGGTGGCGATGAGTACTGCCGTCGCGCCCGCGCCTGCCGGGACGCAGCCGTCGGCGGAGGTCGCACGGGCTCGGATCGCCGTGATGATTTCCACGTATCAGGTCGATGTGGTGGTGCCGACCAAGTTCACCATCGAGACGTTCATCGATGACCTGCTGGTCGTGCTGGCCTCGGCGATCGACGACGAGAGCGTCGATTTCACTCCGCCTCGAGGGCAGTGGAGCCTGGCCCGCCCGGGCGAGCCGCCGATTCCGCGCTGGCGCAGCCTCGCCGACCACGACGTCACCGACGGCACGGTGCTGATGCTGGCGGTGGTCGAGTCGGCGGAGGTGTTCACGCCGGTGGTGGAGGACATCACCGACGCCCTCGCTCTGATCAACGAGCGCGAGTTCGCCGAATTCGACGCGAACACCGCCGCGATCGTCGGTCTGGCCGTGCTCGGGATCGGGGCCTCGGCGGTGGCCGCCATGCTGGCCTGGTCGTGGACCATGACCGGGTCGACCCTGTGGTGCGGCCTGCCCGCCCTGCTGCTCGGTGGGCTGTGCTGGGCGGGCGCCGCGCTGTCGCGCAGGCGCAACGCTCCGGCGATGATCACCCTCGGCGCGACGCTGGCGGCGACGCCGCTGCTGTTCGCCGGAGGGGCGATGCTGGTGCCGCCCGCCTACGACCAGCCGGGGCCGTTCGCCGCGGCCAATCTGGCGGCCGGGGCCGTGGTCGCCGCGGTGGCCGCCGCCACCATGATGCGGTTGAGCAGGATGGGCATCGCGACCCTGATGGCGGTCACGGTGCTCGGCGTCGCGCTGACCATCGCGGCCCTGCCGTTGACCTACGTGGATCTGTCCGTCGGGCAGGTCGCGGGCGGCGTGGCGTTCGTCGGGATCGTGCTGCTGACCACGGCGCCGCGCTTGGCCGTGGTCATCGCGCGCATCCGGCCGCCGGATCTGCCCGACCCCGGCAACGAGGTCTCGCCGACGACGCTGACCGACATCTTCGACGCGGAGACGGTGCGCGAAGGGGACGAGCACACCGCGGTCGGCGAACGGCAGCGCACCGCAGAAGAGGCCGGTATCGAGGGCCGCGCCCGACTCGCGGTGACCAGTCTGCGCGGCCTGATCGCCGCGATCTCCACGGTGCTCGCGCTTTCCGCGGTGATCTCGGCAGCGGTCAGCCCCGGTGGGATCCGCGAGATCGTCATGGGCACCGCCATCGGCGGCCTGCTGGCGATGCGCGCTCGCTGGCACCCCGACCGCGTCCAGGCGATCGCGCTGATCGCCGGGTCCGTGGTCACCGTGTGCGGAGTCGGATTCATCGAGGTGGGCGCCTACGAGACGCCGGCCGCGCGTCTCGTGGTCGGACTCGTGGTGGCGTTGGCGGCGCTGGCGGCGTGTGTCGCCGCGCTCCGGCTGCCGGGGAAGCGGCTGTCCCCGGTCACCCGGCGTGTCATCGATCTGGTGGAGTACGCGCTGATCCTGGTGGTTCCGGTGCTCGCCTTCTGGATCATGGGCGTCTACACCGCTATGCGAGGAATCTGATGAAGGTCGGCAGTGCCGCGGTCGCGGTTCTCGCCGGGGTGATGCTGGTGATCACCGCCGCCCCCGCTGTGGCGCTGGAGCCGCCGCAGGTCGTGGTCGGCGCGCCGCCCGCGGACGACCCGCCGGGACCCGAAGAGCCGATGAAGCAGCAGAAGGGCTGCCTGGCCGCGGGCGCGCTGCCCGACAGCGACCTCAGCCGCACTCCGCCGGCGGAACTGGCGCTGGATCTGCGCCGCGCCAAGGCGCTCAGCCGGGGCGCCGGCGTGACCGTCGCCGTCATCGACACAGGTGTGCAGCCGCACCCGCGCCTGCCCAACTTGGTGGGCGGTGGCGACTATCTCGCCGCGGGTGGCGACGGGCTGTCCGACTGCGACGCACATGGCACGCTGGTCGCGGGAATCATCGGGGCCACCTCCGATCCCGCGGACGGATTCTCCGGTGTGGCGCCGGACGCGCGGATCATCTCCCTCCGCACCCGTTCCGGCGCGTTCAGTCCCGAACACCCGAGTTCTGATCCGAGCCAGCGGACCGCCGTCGAGATCCGGACGCTGGCCCGGGCGATCACTCGCGCCGCGAACCAAGGCGCCGGTGTCATCACCGTGTCCCTGCCGATCTGCCTGCCAGTGGACGCGCAGCCGGATCAGTCCATGCTGTCGGCGGCCATCGGCTATGCCGTCCACGTGCGCGGCGCGCTCATCGTGACCGGCGCGGGCAACGCGGGCGGCGGCGGTTGCACGCAGAACCCGGACATCGACCCGACACGCCCCGCTGACGCGCGCAACTGGCGCGACGTGAAGACGATCTCCACACCAGGGTGGTTCGGCGCCGACGTGCTCACGGTCGGTTTCACCACCGCGACCGGCGCGCCCATGCCGGAGTCGCTCACCGGACCGTGGGTTTCGGTCGCCGCGCCGGGCACCGGCATCGAATCGCTCGGCCCGGGCGGCGGTGGCCTGATCAACGGCGTCGGCGAACCGGACAAGCTCGTGCCCGTGGGCGGCGCGTCGTTCGCCGCGGCCTACGTCAGCGGTGTGGCTGCCCTGTTGCGCTCGCGCTTCCCCAATGAGACCCCGCGCGAGATCGCCTCCCGCCTGCAAGCCAGCGCGCACGCCCCGGCACGCGGAATCGACAACATGGTGGGCGCGGGCATGGTCGATCCGCTCGCGGCCCTGAGCTACCGCACACCGCCGCAGCAACCCGCGGGCCTGTTCCAGTCCTCGGAACTGCCGATGCCTCCTCCGCCGCGGGCGAAGGACCTGCGTCCCGCGATCACCGCGACCGTCGTCATCCTCGCCGCCGTACTGCTGGGCCTGGCCGGTAGCCACCTGAATTCCGCGATGCGGAGGCGCCGGTGAGCTTTCCGAGCGTACGGGTCGCCGGCGTCGAGCGGGGTCCGTTCGCCGCCTTCGTGGTCGTCGGCAGCCCGCTCCTGGTCGGGCTGTCGGCCAAGACGCCGTGGTGGGTGAGCGCGGTGGTGGTCACCGTCCTGGTCGCGACGGTGACCGTCCGGGTGAACGGGCGGACCGGTATGCGCTGGTTGCTGGACTGGGTGGCCTACCGCACCGGCCGGACCGCGCGGGCGCGCGAACGCACACAGGCCGCGCGCATTCGCGACGTGCAGGTCGCCGCGGGTGTCTGCGGCGTCAACGAGGCGGGCGACACGCTGATCGCGATGATCCAGCTCGCGCCGAACCTGGATCTGCCCACCGTCATCGCCGAGCGAACCCTCTACACCGAGGACACGATCCCGGTCGACCTGCTGCTTCCCATGCTGGACCACTTCGGCATCGCGGTCGACATCGACATCGTCACGACCGGTCAGCGGGTCCGCTCCAGCGGTAGCTACAGCATGCTCTACGACCAGCTGATCGGCTCCCACCCGGTGGTGGGGGACCGGCTGACCTGGCTCGTGGTCCGGCTCGATCAGGAACGCAACCTGGCGGCGCTGAGCAAGCGCGGGCCGTGCTCGGTGGTCGCCCCCAAAGCGCTGGCCAGCGCCACACATCGAATCGCGGGCCGTCTGCGCGAGCGGGGTATCGCGGCGCACGCGCTGCCGGCCGCCGCGCTGCGGGACGCGACGCGCCTGCTGCACGCGGGAATCGAGCTCTCCGACCTCCAGGAAACGTGGAGCAATCTACAGACGTCGGTGCCAGGCCGGTCCGTGACCAGCTTCCTGATCGACTGGTCCCGGTTGGGCGGGGTGGGCCTGGACGACTGCTGGACCTGGAACCGCGGTCGCACCACCCTGGTGGTGAGCCTGACCTCCGACACTGACGGTCCACGCGCCCTGGTCCGGTTCATCGGCCCGGCTGTCACCACCGAACCGCCGGACTACCTGCGGCTATTGGGCGGCGACCAGTCGACGGCCCTGCTGGCATCGTTGCCCACCGGCGACTCGATCCGAGCCTTGCGCGGCTTCGAGTCCGGCGCCGACATCGCGCCGGAGGACATCGCCGCCGAACTGGCCGTCGCGATCGGCCCGAACGGCCAGATCCTCGGCGCGATCAGCGGGCAGCCGCGCCACACCCTGGCGTTGCCGCTGTTCGACCCGGCCCGGTTCAACCCGCGCAGGCGCACCATCGACGTCCATGCCAAGCTGCCCGTCGCCCAGCAGATCATCCTGCGGGCGATGGTGGTCGGCGCGGACGTGGAGATCCATTCGGCGCGGCCGGACAGCTGGCGTCAACTGGTTACCGCGGTCGGCGACCCGCGCTCGATGCGCTTGGCCGACCCGGGCGACGGTCACGGCGCAGCAAACGCGGAGGCGGAGACTCCGGCCACCATCGCGGTCTTCGACCACCTGCCGCCGCGTGCGTCCAGCGCGCACACGACGGTCACCATCAGCGAGCCCGGCGGTCCGCGCAGACGCGCTGTCGATCTCGCGATCAACCAGGTCAGCGCGACCGCGGTGGACGTGAGCATTCCGATGCGCACGGTGCGGGTTGACCTCATCGAGCCGAGAGGCGAAACCCGATATTTCGATACTGTCGACGGCCCGCCCGCGCATCCCGCGGGGGCATCCGGACCCGTGGTTGCACCTCCGCAACCCGGTGGCCGTCGCGTGAGCTGATGGGAGCGGTCGGTTAATGTCTATCACCGTGGTAGCGGACACCCATTCCGATGGCGGCGAACTTTCTCATCAGGACGCCGGGGACGCGCTAACCCCGAGACAGGCCGCTGCGGCGATCTTCTCCAGCCGGTTGTCGGAGCTGATCGCGGAATCCGTCGTCTCGACCGAGGACGGATCGACGCGGTCGCTGACGCTCTACTCGCTGGCGCAGCACCTGGAACTGGCCTACCCGGACGTGCCGGTGTCGCAGTCCGGCCTGTACCGGCTGATCCACGGTGACGCGATCCCGCGCCTGGACTTGGTGATCGCGCTGGCTCGCGTCTTCGACGTGCCGCCGGAGTACTTCGTGACCGAGGAGAAGAAGCGCTGACCCGGCCGGTCGGCTGTTCTCTCCAGCGGGAATAGCGGCCGCCTCGGCGGGCGCCTCGGGCCGGATACGATCCGGACATGCCCGCCGAGGACCCGGGAGATGTATTTCTCCGTCATCGAGGTGCGGTCCTCGACGCACTGCTCGCTGATCCTTCGTTCGGGCCCTCAACGACGTCGTCCACGGTCGGCGCGGATTTCGGCGGTGGCGCCGAGTCGGGTGACAGCGCGGCTATCAGCGTCCCGTCGCTCGGGTTGCCCGATCTCGACTCGCAGCCGATGGACGTCGCGCCGCGGCGCCGCACCGGTGACGGCCCCAAGGCCAGTGAGCGGATTCTCGCGCTGCTGAACGGGCAGGCGCAGGATTCCGGTCCGGCTATGGAGTTCGGGAACGACTTCTCCTCGGTCGCCGCGCGATCCACTGCGCAGGCCGAGGCGGAGCCGGAGCCGGAACGCCCGTCCACGGCCTCGGCCAACCGGCTCGCCCCCGCCCAGCAGGTCGCCAAGGACGCGCTCGTCCAGCTGCGCAAACCCAAAGTCGCGTTGATCGTGGCCGCGGTGCTCGCCGTGCTGCTCTTGCTGTTGTTGATCACCACCGGCGGCGGTGCGAAGAACACGGCGCAGAACCAGGTTCTGGTGGTCACGCCGCCGCCGACCTCCGCCGCGCCCTCGACCTCGCCCGCGCCGCCGTCGAGCTCGATCATCCAGCCGAAGTCCGCGGAGTCGAAGTGCCCGCCCGGCAGCACCTCGGGGATGGACGCGTTCGGCGGGCAGGCTGGCAAGGCGTGGTCGTGTGTGCGGGCCTACAAGGTCGACGGTCAGGTCATCACCATCGATCTGGGCAAGACCTACCAGATCGATTCGATCGGGATCGTGCCCGGCTGGGACCACATCAGCGCGGACGGCACCGATCAATGGGCGAAATACCGCACGGTGAGCCGGGTTTCGTACCAGTTCGACGACGGCACCAAGACCGTCTACACGCAGCCGACGCTCGACCAGCGGACCTTGGTGGTGACCAAGATGGCGCCCGCGGTGAGCGCCTCGAAGATCGTGCTGACCGTGCTCGAGTCCAAGGGTGATGCTTCGGTCAACACCACCGCGATCTCCTCCATCGTCATCACGGGGCACTGAGGTGTCCACACTGCCCGAACTCGCCTGCCAGTACTGCGGCCACCGCAACACCGGCGCGGATGCCCGCTGCACCCATTGCGGAGCGCCGCTGCGCTCGGCCGTGGACACGGTGAAGTCCGTCGCGGAGCACCTGCCCGGTCAGGTCGCCGAAGTCGCCGAGAAGGTCGGCGGCGAAGCGAAAAGGTTTGTGGACAAGGCTTATCCGCGCTGGCAGTGGCAGGCGGTGGGGGTGCTCGCGCTGCTGATGGTCGTGGCCGCCGTCTGGGGTCTATGGTCCTGTTCGCCGTCCCTGCCGTCGATCGCGCAGGGGAGCGCGCAGGGGAGCGCGCCGGTCCGGGCCATCCCGGATCTGCTCCGCACGGCCGCGAGCTGTCAACCGCTGGATTCCGGTGGGCAGCGGGAGAAGTGCGTCGTCGCCGCCACCGACCCGATGCTGTTCGGCAATATCGCGGGCGGCCGGGATCTGACCTTCTACGCCGAACTGCTACCGCAGGATCGTTTGGCGGACAGCATCTCTCGATGGCGCGGCGCGGGCGGTACGGCCCTCGTGGACGGTCCTGTCTACGCGGCGATCGGCCCCTCGGCAACCGTCTGGTACGCGGATACCCGGACCGGTCTTCGGTTGGAGACGGGCAACTTCGCCGGTCGAACGGGCGCGCAGACTTTCCTGTCGCGTGCGGGACTGCTCCGCTGAGGTAGCAGCGCACACCTCCGCCGGGCCCGGAAAATACCTGATCCCGGACGCCGCAACCCATGTCGGCGAGAGAAAATTATTGTTACACTGTTGATTGTGCCGTTATCCAGCGGTACGTTATGTGAAGTACGAAACACGTACGAGCGCAGTTCTCGGGAAGGCAACGGATCGATGGTGGCAACCACCCAGCAGACGATTTCACCGAAGCGGTTCCGCGATGATCCGACCGACCTGGAAGCGGCGTACTTCCGGTGGATCCAGCCGGGGTCCTCGACGTCGGCGATTACGGATCGGGCCGAGCGGATCTTCCGTCAGCATCTGGAACTGGCGGCCACGCGCGCGCCCGGTTCGGCGACCACCCACGTCTACCGGCCGGATGACAGCGCCGGAGTCGGCGCCGCGATCCAGATCGTCAACGACGACATGCCGTTGCTTGTCGACTCGGTGACCGCCGCGCTGCGCCGCCTGGGCGCCACGATCACCGAGGTCGTGCATCCGGTGTTCGACGTGTCGCGCGACGCCGACGGCCGAGTGCTTTCCATCGCCCCACGCGACGGCGTGGCCGAACCGGCGGGCGAGACCGACGGGCGGACGCTGCGCGAGTCGTGGATCCACGTGCAGCTGGGCGCGGGCCTGTCCGACGAACTGGTGGACCGGATCGAGCAAGCCCTGCCGCCGCTGCTGGCCGACCTGCGCCGCGTCGCCGACGACACGCCGACCATGGTCGAGGTGCTCAATACCGTTGCCGACCAGCTCGATCAGGCGGCGCAGTGGGCAGGCGACGCGGAGATCCCACAGACCGCGGGCCTGTTGCGCTGGCTCTCGGATGGCCACTTCACCCCGCTCGGCTACGGCTACTACCACTTCCGCCGCTCCGCGCCGACCGCGAACGCCGACTTCGAACCGTGGCAGCTGCCCGGCACCGGGCTCGGCATCCTCGGCAACGGCGCCACCGCGGACATCAGCGTGCCCGTCGTCGGCGCGAAGCGCACGGTCCTGCGAATGGCCAACGGCTCGGTGGACTCGCTGCTGCCCGGTTCCAGGGACCTGTACTTCATCAGCGTGGCCGACTACGGCTCCAGCGACCCGAGCGGCCGCGCGGCTTGGGGCGACACCGTCAAGATGGTCAAGGGCGAACATGTCTTCGTCGGCACCTTCACCGTCGCGGGCCTGCACGAGAACATCCTCGACATCCCCGTCATCTCCCGGCGCGTGCTGCAGGTCATCGAATGGGCGGGCTTCGGTCTCGACTCGTTCTCCGGGCAGGCCATGCTGGAGATGATGCAGTCGTTCCCGCGGGTGGAGCTGTTCTCCACCGACGCGCGCAGGCTGTTCGAAACCGTCTCCGCGGTCATGAATCTCGGTCTGCGGCGGCAGGTACGGTTGTTCATCCGGCGCGATTCGCGCAGCGACACCATCTACTGCCTGGTCTACATGCCGCGCGACCGCTACACCACCGAGGTGCGCGTGCGCATGGGCGAGATCTTGCGCGAGCAGTTCGACGCCGAACAGATCGCGTACTCGGCGCGGGCCACCGAATCGGAGCTGGCCGTCGTCTACTTCACGGTGCACCGCAAGCCGGGCGCCGACGCCGCCGACATCTCCGAGGAGAATCGCGAGCGCATCCAGGAGCTGCTGCTGGCGACGACGTGGACCTGGGGCGACCGACTGGTCGCCGAGGCCGCGGGCGCGTCCGACGTGCCGCAGGCGCTGGCCACCGACTACGCGGCGGCCTTCCCCACCGGCTACCAGCAGGAGCACGAGCCCGCGCACGCGCTCACCGATCTGCGGCGCCTCGAGCGGCTGTCCGACGGGGAGATCGACACCGACCTCTACCGCCAGGGCGACTCCGCCGCGCCGGAATGGCGTTTCACGCTCTACGTCGCGGGCGAAGGCGTCTCGTTGAGCCGGGTGCTGCCGGTGCTGCACAGCCTCGGTGTGGAGGTGGTCGACGAGCGGCCCTATCGCGTCGTGCTGGCGGACCGGCCGGACCGCTGGATCTACGACTTCGGATTGCGGGTCAGCGCGGCGCCGCTGCGGGAAGCGCTCGACGCCGAGCCGGCCGCCCAGCTGGCGCATTCCGTCGATGCCGCGTCGCTGCCGGAAACCAGTGCGCGGAGGCGTTTTCCGGACGCGGTGACCGCGATGTGGTTCGGCCGCGCCGAAGTCGACGGCCTCAACGAACTGGTCTTGCGCGCCGGCTTGCACTGGCGTGAGGTGGCCTTGCTGCGGGCCTACGCCAAGTACCTGCAGCAGGCCGGATTCGCCTACACCTTCGGCAACATCACCCGCGTGCTGCTGACCCATCCGGCGACGGCGCGGTCGTGCATCGACCTGTTCGCCGCGTACTTCGACCCGGACGGCGTCGGGACGGAGGCGGACGACCGCGCGGCGGAGATCGCCGCGCGGGTGCAGGCCGAGATCGACGCGGTGGTCAGCCTGGACACCGACCGCATCCTGCGCGCCCTCTTCGGCCTGATCGAGGCGACCCTGCGCACCAACTACTACCGGCGTGACGAGGCCGGAGCCGCGCTGGACTACCTGTCGGTCAAGCTGAATCCGCACGCGATCGCCGAATTGCCCAAGCCGAGGCCGCAGTTCGAGATCTTCGTGTACTCGCCGCGGGTGGAAGGCGTGCACCTGCGCTTCGGCTCGGTCGCTCGTGGTGGTTTGCGGTGGTCGGATCGGCTGGAGGACTTCCGTACCGAGATTCTCGGTCTGGTCAAGGCGCAGGCGGTGAAGAACGCGGTCATCGTGCCGGTCGGCGCCAAGGGCGGTTTCGTGGTCAAGCAGCCACCGGCAGCCACCGGCGATCCCGCCGCCGACCGCCAAGCGTTCGGGGCGGAAGGCGTCGCCTGCTATCGCACGTTCATCTCCGGCCTGCTGGACATCACCGACAACGTGGACCGCGCGACGGGCGAAGTCCTTCCGCCAGCACAAGTGGTACGGCGTGACGGTGACGACACCTACCTGGTGGTGGCGGCCGACAAGGGCACCGCGACGTTCTCCGATATCGCCAACGACGTGGCTCAGAGCTACGGTTTCTGGCTCGGTGATGCGTTCGCTTCCGGTG
This sequence comes from Nocardia sp. NPDC004718, assembly GCF_053601535.1. NCBI lineage: Bacteria > Bacillati > Actinomycetota > Actinomycetes > Mycobacteriales > Nocardiaceae > Nocardia > Nocardia sp. NPDC004718. Next base: position 108,143 of record NZ_JBSGCA010000017.1, on the reverse strand, counting down.
GTTCGGCCGGTTATGACCACAAGGCGATGGGCATCACCGCCAAGGGTGCGTGGGAAAGTGTCAAGCGGCACTTCCGTGAGATGGAGATCGATACCCAGACCCAGGACTTCACGGTGGTCGGTGTCGGTGACATGAGTGGTGATGTGTTCGGCAACGGCATGTTGTTGTCCGAGCACATTCGTCTGGTGGCCGCGTTCGACCACCGCCACATCTTCCTCGACCCGATTCCCGACGCGGCGCGTTCCTATCAGGAACGGCAGCGGATGTTCGCGTTGCCGAGGTCGTCGTGGGCGGACTACGACACATCGCTGATCAGCTCGGGTGGCGGCGTCTATGACCGCTCCGCCAAGGCGATCCCGGTCACGCCCGAGGTGCGCGCGGCACTCGACCTGCCCCCGAGCGTGACCACCCTGTCGCCGCCGGAGATGATCAAGGCCATTCTCCTGGCTCCGGTCGACCTGCTCTGGAACGGCGGTATCGGCACCTACATCAAGGCGAGCACCGAGACCAACGCCGAGGTGGGCGACAAGTCCAACGACGCGGTCCGGGTGAATGCCGACCAGCTCCGGGTCAAGGTGATCGGCGAGGGCGGCAACCTGGGCGCGACGGCGCTGGGCCGCATCGAGTTCTCGCGCAACGGCGGACGGATGAACACCGACGCGCTGGACAACTCGGCAGGCGTGGACTGCTCCGACCACGAGGTCAACATCAAGATCCTGCTCGACGCCGTGGTCTCCAGCGGTGAACTCGCCGTCGACGAGCGCAACCCGTTGCTGGCCTCGATGACCGACGAGGTCTCCGAGCTCGTGCTGCGCGACAACATCTCGCAGAACTTCCGGCTCGGGATGTCGCGGGCCGACGCGGCGGGCATGTCCGGGGTGCACGGCAGGCTGATCAACGACCTGGAGCAGCGCCGCGGTCTGGACCGCGAACTCGAGGCGCTGCCGACGGAGGCGGAACTGGCCCGCCGCGCCGCCGACGGGATCGGGCTCAGCTCGCCCGAGCTGGCGAATCTGATGGCGCATGTCAAACTCTCGCTCAAGGCCGACCTGCTGGCCGGCGATCTGCTCGACAGCGCGGCGTTCGCATCGGTGCTGCCCGCCTACTTCCCCGCGCCCCTGCGGGAGCGGTTCGCCACGGCGATCGGCAGGCACCCGCTGCGGCGCGAGATCGTGGCCACCGTCGTGATCAACGAGATGGTGGATTACGGCGGCATCACCTACGCCTTCCGGCTCGCGGAAGAGGCCGGGGCGACCACCGACGACGCGGTGCGCGCCTACAAGGCGGCGGTGGAGATCTTCGATCTGCACGCGCTGTGGGAGCGGATCAGGCAGACGCCGATGTCCACGGCGGCGCGCAACGAGCTGGAGCTGGAGACCAAGCGCACGCTGGATCGGGCCGCGCGCTGGTTGCTGTCCAACCGGCCGCAACCGATCGCGATCGGCGCGGACATCGCCAGGTACCGCGACGGCGTGCGCGCCCTCTCCGGCCAGGTGCCCGGGTGGCTGACCGGCTACCTCAGCGACGACCTCGCCGAGCGTTCGCGGCGGTCGATCACCCGCGGCGCGCCGCGGGAACTGGCCGAGGAAGCGTTCGGCTTGATCCACCGCTTCCCGCTGCTGGACGTGATCGACCTGGCCGACATCGCCGATCGCGATCCCGCCGAGGTCGCCGTGCTGTACTACGCGCTCAACGAGCACTTCCAGATCGAACGGCTGGTGACCGCGGTGGGCAAGCTGGAGCGCGGCGGGCGCTGGCGGGCGCTGGCCCGGCTGGCGGTCCGCGAGGATCTCTACGATTCGCTGCGGTCGCTGACCCGGGACGTACTGACCGCGACCGAACCGCAGGACAGCACCGCGGAGAAGATCGCGTACTGGGAATCGACCAACCGGTCTCGGCTGTCCCGTGCCGGCGCGGCGCTGGCGCAGATCTTCGCGTCCGAGACGCACGATCTCGCGGCGCTCTCGGTGGCGGCGCGGCAGGTGCGCGGCATGGTCAGCGGCGGTGAGTCGACCGTCGCGCCGACGGTCGCGGGCTGATCTTCCCCCCCGATGCCCGGAGGCAGGCGCTCGGCGTCAGCCTCCGGGCATCGGCGTTCCGCAGTTGCCGCAGAACTTGGCGCCGGGCGTCGCTTCCGAACCGCAGTTCGGGCAGTGCCGCGGTTGCGGGGCGAGACGCGCCCCGCAGTTCATGCAGAACTTCGCGCCCGCGGGATTCGCGGACTGGCAAGCGGCGCACGACGTCTGGGCCGTCTCGGGCGCGGCGGCGGGCAATTGCGGCGCGGGGGAGGGGTTGCCGACGTGATGGCCGATCGCGTTCAAACTCAGCGCCGCGCCGAGGAATCCGCCTTCGACGCCGTGGTGGTGCCCGCGCGCGAAGCCTTGGCTCGCGCCGAGTGCGAGCTCGCCCGCGGCATAGCGCTGGAAATCGCCGGTGAGGTTGATGTACTTGACGTCTTTGGCCAGCCGCTTCAGCCGGTCGGCGTCCTCCGGCGCGAGGCTGATGTCGAAGTTGCCCATCCGCGGGATGCGCAGCCCGTATTCGTAGAGCGCGGTGTTGGTCTGGCGCAACACGGCCTGCTCGATGGGTTGCAGCTGTGCCGAGAGTCCCAGCACCGGCCAGTCGCCGCCTGCGACCCCTCGGGTCACCGCCATCTTCATGGATTTGAGCAGCAGGTCGGCGCACCAGTTCTGCACTCGTTCCTGGTCGGTGAGATCGGCCGTGCCCGCGAGCGCGGTGAGCAGTTCGGCCGGATCGCGGGCGCTCAGGGCGAATTCGCCGAAGACGCGCAGCGTCACCACCTGCTCGCTGACCGGGTCGAGGATGTCGTCCAGCCGTCCGCCGAAGCGAATCCCCGGAAACTCGCGCGTGGAGACGAAATACAGTTCGGCGCGGTAGTAGTTACCGCCGGTGAGGGTATCGACGAGCGCGCCGAGCACCGGTAGTTCGTCGGCGTCGATGCGGTGGCGTCCCGGGCCCATCGCGCCCACCACGCGCCCGGACTTCAGGAAGAGGGCGATCTGGTCGGCGTTGACCATCGCGCGGCTGTACCGGCGGATGTTGACGTCCGGCCACTTGTAGACCAGTTGGTTCTTGCGGTCCTCGGGGACCGCGATGAATTCCCGCTCGAACCAGGCCATCTGCGCTCCCTCATCCGATTTGTCTCATCTAGCGTACCGATACGCGGTGGCACGATCAACGAATGTCGCGACGATCGTCGCTGCTCGGACGCCCTTTTTTCAAAGTCTTTGATGTCCAGCGTGTTACAAGTCGCGACTCGCTATTGAACGTGCCGCTACATAACGGTACATTGAGCGAAGTTATGATCGCCGTCACGTGAAAGGCCACCGCCATGACCACAGTTCGACCACCCGCGGATGCGCCCGCGCACGCTGCCGCGCTCGAAGACGAGGACTCGGGCTATCACAAGTCGCTGCGCCCGCGTCAGCTGCAGATGATCGCGATCGGTGGGGCGATCGGCACCGGCCTGTTCCTCGGCGCGGGTGGCCGGCTGGCCAGCGCGGGCCCCGGCCTGTTCCTCGTGTACGCCATCTGCGGCGTGTTCGTGTTCTTCATCCTGCGGGCGCTCGGTGAGCTGGTGCTGCATCGCCCCTCCTCGGGATCGTTCGTCTCCTACGCCCGCGAGTTCTACGGCGAGAAGCTGGCGTTCGCGGTCGGGTGGATGTACTTCTTCCACTGGTGCATGACCGGGATCGTAGACATCACCGCCATCGCGACGTATGTCCATTACTGGGGAGCGTTCGAGGCGATACCGCAGTGGACGATCGCCCTGGTCTCGCTCGCGATCGTGGTCAGCATCAACCTGGTCTCGGTGAAGTGGTTCGGCGAGCTCGAGTTCTGGGCCGCGCTGATCAAGGTGGTCGCGCTGGTGACCTTCCTGATCGTCGGCACGGTGTTCCTCGCGGGTCGCTTCAAGATCGACGGTCAGGTCACCGGTCCGAGCGTGATCGCCGACCACGGCGGGCTGTTCCCGGCCGGGCTCCTCCCGCTGGTCCTGGTCACCACCGGTGTCGTATTCGCCTACGCCGCAGTGGAACTGGTCGGCACCGCGGCCGGTGAGGCGGAGAACCCGGAGAAGATCATGCCGCGCGCGATCAACTCGGTGATCGCCCGGATCGCGCTGTTCTACGTGGGTTCGCTGGTCCTGCTCGCGCTGCTGCTGCCCTACACCGCGTTCAAGAACGGCGAGAGCCCCTTCGTCACCTTCTTCTCGCGGCTCGGCGTGGAAGGCGCGGGCTCCGTGATGAACCTGGTCGTGCTGACCGCGGCGTTCTCCAGCCTGAACGCCGGTCTCTACTCGACCGGCCGCATCCTGCGCTCGATGTCGATGAACGGCAGCGCGCCCACCATCGCGGCGCGGATGTCCAGCGGCGGCGTGCCCTACGTCGGCATCCTCGCCACCGGCGCGGTCGCGCTCATCGGCGTCGGCCTGAACGCGGTGGTGCCGGATCAGGCCTTCGAGATCGTGCTGAACATGTCGGCGCTGGGCACCATCTTCGCGTGGACCGCCATCGTGGTCTGCCAGCTGCAGCTGTGGCGCTGGTCGCGCACCGGCCGCGCGCAGCGTCCGTCGTTCCGGCTGATCGGCGCGCCGTACACGAGCTTCGCGACGCTGGCGTTCCTGGCGGTCGTGGTCGGGCTGATGGCCTTCAGCGACGACCACGTGCAGCGCGGTGCGGTGATCGCGATGGTCGTCATCATGGCCCCCGCGCTGGTGGGCGGCTGGTTCCTCGCCCGAAAGCGGGTGCTGCAGATCGCGGAGATCCGCCAGGGCATCACCGGTCAGTTCCCGGTCCTGGCCGAGCGCCCGCGCCGCGAATCGGGCGACCCGGTGGTGATCCTCGACAAGCCCGACGAAGAGTAAGGCAGTATCCGCCCCGGGCCGTTCGTCCGGGGCGGATCTATTCCCAATGTCGGGAACAAAACCAGCGCGCATCGACAGGCGACGGACCAGAATGAAACCGCGATCACACGGCGGGTCTGAGAGGTTCGTATGCCGGAGCACCCCAGCGCATCCGACCGTCCACTTGCGCACCCTTGGGCGAATCGGCGCATGCGCGGTACCGACGTGCCCCGGCGAACTGCCCACCCCTGGGCAACTCGGCACCTGCTCAAGACCGAAGTGTCTCCGCTACTACCCAATCCGTGGTCGACTCCACGGTATGTCGAGAAACCACGTGCCGTGGCAGTCGACTCGGTTCCGAGCGCCGTCGAACCGGCCGACCGGGACGGCGGCGACGAGCACACCATCGGGACCGCCGAGTTGCTGCTCGGCGCACTCGAGTCCGACCCCGGTTCCGGGCGCAGCGGGCGCTCGCGGCCGAGCGGGCGCAGATTGGGCGGCGGACTGGTGTCCATGCCCAAGGTGAGCCCACTCGACCCGCGCACCGCGGTGATGCAGAACCCGGAAGTGCCCGAGCACAAACGGTTTTGCTGGAAATGTCAGCAGCCGGTCGGCCGCACCACCGAAGCGCGGCCCGGCGCCGTCGAGGGCGAATGCGGAAGATGCGCCTCGCCGTTCAACTTCCGGCCCCTGCTCCAGCCGGGGGAGATGGTCGCCGACCAGTACGAAGTCCAAGGCTGCCTGGCCCATGGCGGGCTCGGATGGATCTACCTGGCGATCGATCGCAATGTGAGCGACCGCTGGGTGGTGTTGAAGGGGTTGCAGAACCCGCTCGACTTCGAGGCGCACGTGGTCGCCCTCGCCGAACGCCAATTCCTCTCCGAGGTGGCCTATCCCGGCATCGTCAAGATCCACAACTTCGTCAAGCACCGTTCCGGGCGCGACGTCGCCGACGGCTACATCGTCATGGAGTACGTCGGCGGACGCTCGCTGAAGAAGATGCTGGATCTGCGCGCACCGGAACGTATTCCGGCGTCCGAGGCGATCGCCTTCATGATGGAGATCCTGCCCGCGCTGGACTACCTGCACTCGTTCGGCCTGGCCTACAACGATCTCAAGCCCGACAACATCATGGTCAGCGAGGACGAGGTCAAGCTGATCGACCTCGGCGCGGTGGCCGCGATGGAGTCCTACGGCAGCATCTACGGCACCCCGGGCTATCAGGCGCCCGAGATCACCGAGACCGGCCCGACGGTCGCCTCGGACATCTACACCGTGGGGCGGACGCTGGCCGCGCTGGTGCTGGACATGCCCAAGAACGCCGACGGACACCAACTGCCCGGCATCCCTTCGCCGGACGACCAGCCACTGCTGCGGGAATATCCGGCGTTGCGCAGGCTGCTGTGCCGGGCGACCGATCCGGAGCCGCGGCGCCGCTTCCCGACCGCCTACGCGATGTACGGCCAGCTCGCCGGCGTGCTGCGAATGGTGCTGGCCTACGACACCGGCAAGGAACATCCGCAGGCGTCGCTGGAATTCGGCGCGATGCGCGGCGATTTCGGGATCGAGACGTTGATCGGCCAGACCGACGGCATGACCGACGGGCGGCATCGCCTGCCCGCGTTGGACGCGCCGAGCGTCGTCGCCGCCCTGCCGGTGCCGCTGATCGACAGCGAGGATCCCAGCGCCGACCTGCTGTCCACGCTGCTGCACGGCGATCCGAGGCACGCCCTGGACGCGCTGCGCCGCACCGCCGACCGGATCGTCTCCGGGACCATCCCGGAGCCGGAGACGTTCGAGCTGGAGGGCACGCTCACCGCGGTGCGCGCGCACCTGGACCTGGGCGAGGTGGTGCCCGCCTGCGACCGGCTCGCCGATCTGCGGCCCGACTACGGCACGGACTGGCGCATCGAGTGGTACTCGGCCGTCGCCGCCCTGCTGGACGGCCAGTACGAGCGCGCCTACGAGTACTTCGACCTGGTACACGGCATGCTGCCCGGTGAGATCGCCCCCGCGCTCGCGCTGGCGGCCACCGCCGAGCTCAACCACCAGCATCTCGGGAATGCCGCGGGCGACCACTGGCATCGGCTCGCCGAGGAGTACTACCGCACGGTGTGGCGGACCAATCACGGTGTGGTGAGCGCGGCGTTCGGCCTGGCTCGCAGGCTCGCCGCCGACGGCGGCCTGCTGGAAGCGGTCGAGGTGCTCGATCAGGTGCCGGAGGCGTCGCGGTATCAGAACGTGGCGCGCATGACCGGATGTCTGTTGCTGGTCTCGCAACCGATCCCGGAGACCACCGAGGCCGACCTGCTGGAGGCGGCCGCGCGGCTGGACGCCGCGCCGGACGAACCGCGGGCGCTGCAACTGCAGGTGATCGTGGTGGGCGCGGCGCTGGAGTGGGTGCGCGCGGGCGGTCAGGCCGCCACTGCGGACGCCACCCTGCTGGGTTTCCCGTTCACCCCGCTGGGGCTGCAACGCGGGCTGGAGTCGAGCCTGCGGGCGCTGGCCCGGATCGCCCCGCACCGGCTGCACCGTTACCGCCTGGTCGACCTGGCCAACTACGTGCGGCCGAAGTCGAGGTGGTGACCGGTCTCAGGTGGTGCGCGCGGTGAGTATGAAAAGCGCTGGCGCGGCCAGTATCACCAGCAGCCACAGCCAGTTGCCCGTGGTCACCGCGAGCACCACCGAGAAGACCACGGCCGCCCCGGCCAGCACGACCAGGCGCGGCAGCGGGTTGACCGGGGTGACCTCGGCCGGGGGCGGTGTGCTGCCCGGCAGGTCGGCGAACAGTTCGGCCAGTTGACTCTTGCTGGTCGCGGCCGCGACCGCCGCGCTGAGTTCGTCGAACTCGGCCAGGCTCAACCGCCCGGTGCCCAGGTGGTGGGTCAGCTCACGCATCGCGCGCTCGCGGTCGGCGAGACTGGCCGGAGGACCCGCGGATTCACCCATGCCGGAAGGATAGGCGCGGCGGCGGAACCGGGCGCCGGATGGATTTCCAGAGGCGGGAAGAACGGCTGGTGGGCGCGCCCTCGGGAGGCCGCGTCGCCACGCGCCAGTGATGTTTGCTGAAATGTCGCTAGAGACCGGTCGGTCGTCCCGACAATGGCCGCGCACCGGCGGTCGTCACGTGTTGCGATGTGGTTTCCTTGAGGTATGACTGCGGGTGTGGAATACACGATCGACGAGCTGGCGCGGGAGGCCGGTACGACCGTGCGCAGCCTGCGCGTTTACCACGAACGCGGTGTGCTGCCGCCCCCGCAGGTCAAGGGGCGTACCGGGTTCTACGGTGCCGACCACCTCAATCGGGTGCGCACCATCAGCAGGTTGCTCGATCGTGGGATCAAGCTCAACGGCATCAAGGAATTGCTCAACGCCTGGGACCGTGGCGACGACCTGGGGGACATCCTCGGTGTCGGCGAGCCCGGCGCGACCGAGCCGCCCGTCGTGGACGCCGGGGACACGATCGCGGCGACCGAACTGGCGGAGCGCTACCGCGACGTGCCCAACGGTCTGGCCCGGGTCGTCGCCGCGGGTCTGTACGAGCCCGTCGACGCCGCGACCTACCGGATCGCGGACCGCCGTCTGACCCAGAGTCTCGACCAGATGGCGGCCGCGGGCATCCCGGCCGACGAGGTCCTCGGCGAGCTGGAGAAGCTGCGCGCCGACGCGGAGCGGATCGCCCGCCGCTACGTGGACCTGTTCCGGCGCACCGCGTGGGCGTCATTCCAGGGCTCCGAACGCGGTCCGGCGCAGGTCGCCGAACTCGCCCAGCGCTTGGCGGCGACCAGGCCGGTCCCGGCGGAGACCACCGCCGAACTCGTGAACCGGCTCGTCGCAAGGTATCTCGACCAGGACGCCGAGCTGGCCGAGGCGCTGCCGGAAGCCTGATCCGACTGCCTGGCGTCGCCGAACGAAGTATTTCCGTTTCAGATTCCCATCATTGGCGATACGTGGCGGTAACGTGCCGTTGATCAACGGTATATTGGCACCATCCGGCGCGCGATCGCGGCGCCGAGTCGTCTGACATCTCCTACTTAGGTATGTCTGCGAGCAACCTACCGATGCGCCGAAGTGTCGCTCCCCCCGACAATCTGAATGTCGCACAAGGGCAGCAGATGGGTGTGGGCACATGGGAAGCGTGACACTGTGGATGCAGATGTCGCTCGACGGCTTCGCGGAAGGGCCGGATCAGGAGGTCCACTGGCCGGTGGTGGACGAGGAACTGTGCGAGTCGTTCCTGGACGAATTGCGCTCGGCCGACTTGTTCCTCTACGGCCGCAAGACCTACGAGATCATGGCGTCGTTCTGGCCGACCGCCGACGTGGATCCGGCGATCTCGGAGTTCTACGTGGACTTCGCGCGGTGCTGGAAAGAGACGCCGAAACTGGTCTTCTCGCGCACCATGGCCTGCGCGGGGTGGAACACCCGCGTGGTCAGGGAGGACCTCGTCGAGGAGGTCACGGCGTTGCGCGCGCAGCCGGGATGCGACATGGTCCTGTTCGGCGGCGCGGAGACGGCGTCGGCGTTCATGAAGCACGACCTGATCGACGAGTACCGGTTGTTCGTGCATCCCATCCTGCTCGGTGGCGGGATTCCGCTGTTCCCGACGCCCGCGGTGGTGTCGGGGTTGCAACTGGTGGACGTGATGACCTTCGACAGCGCGGTGGTGCAGATGCACTACCAGCAGATGGCCTCCGCCAGGTAGGAACCGGCGCGGGAAGCGCTTACCGGACCGGCGACCGCGCGAGCGGGCGGCTTCACCGTCGACCTAACCTCTGATTGTCGAGCGCATTGCCGCGTCGTCGGCTAACTTTCGTTTTATGTCCCTGGTTCAGGCACGTGGCGACGTGCTGCCTGCATCCACCAGTGAATTCATCGGCCGGGAAACGGAATTGGACCGGCTGGGCACGCTGCTGGACGGCGGCGCCCGCCTGATCACCCTGGTCGGCCCGGGCGGGATCGGCAAAACCCGATTAGCCGCGGAGGCGCTACGCCGTGGCGTCCGCGTGCGGGACAGGCCGGTGTACTGGGCGCGACTGGCCGGGCTGGAGGCCGACAGCACCGCCACCGCGCAGGACGTGATGCAGTCGGCCGTGCGCGCCGATGCCGGTTCGCCGCCGGCCCGCGACGCGCTGGTGCGCACCTTCACCAGCGGAGACCGTTCCACCGAACGTGCCGTCCTCGTCCTGGACAACTGCGAACACCTGCTCGGCGCGGTCGCGGCGATGATCGCCGAATTGCTGGAAGGCACACCGGGACTGACCATCCTGGCCACCAGCCGGGAACCGATCGGCTGGGCCGACGAGTACATCCTGCCCGTACCGCCGCTGTCGCCGCGGCAGTCGCTCGAATTGTTCCGGCAGCGGGCCGAACTCATCGGACGCGCGATCCCGGACGAGCGCGAGGCGACGGCCGTCGCCGCGCGGATCTGCCGCCGGGTCGACTACAACCCGCTGTTCATCCGACTCGCCGCGGCGCGCCTGCGGCATCAACCGCCGACCATGGTGCTGCACGAACTCACCGGCGACGCGGACGACAAGCGGTTGCACTGGACCCACGGAGCACGTGCGGGCGCCGAGCGGCGCCACCGCGGCGTCTACGACGTGATCGCGTGGTCGTTCGCGCTGTGCGGGGCCTCCGAGCAGTTGCTGCTCGAGCGGCTGTCGGTCTTCGCCGCCGGGTACGAGACCGACGACGAGTCGCTGCGCGGGGGCATCGACCTCGACGCCGCGATCGCGGTATGCGCCGATGACGACCTGCCCGCCGGTGAGATCGAACATCTGCTGGAGCGACTCACCGAACAGTCGCTGTTGTCCGCGCACCTCACCGCGACCACGGTCAGCTGGTACCTGGTGGGCAGCGTCCGGGTGTTCGCCAGGGAGCGGCTGTGCCGCCGGGGCCGCGCCGAACTCGACCGGCTCGCCGGACGGCACCGCCGGTATCTACGGGACAAGGTGGTCGCCGGACAGGCCATCTGGCTCGGCCCGCAGGATCAGACCTGGCTGGCGTGGGCGCGGTCGGCGTGGAACGACATCGTGCTCGGCATCGAATCCGGCTTGGCGGATCCGGCCGAAGCCGTGGTCGCCCTCGAGATCGCCACTGTCCTGCTCTCGATGAAGGTGCCGTACGTCAAGTCCGGCGCAGGCGCGCTGACCCGGTTGACCGAACGCGCACTGGAGGCCACCCGCGGGTCCGGCCCCGGCACCTCCGGGCTCGCCGACCTGGCCACCGCTCTGCTCGGCTGGAACTCGCTGTGGCAAGGGCGGACCGATCACATCCCGCGACTGCTCGCCGACCGCGCGGCCCTGCCGCCGGATGCGGGCCCGCGATACACCGACATAGATTTCGGGCTGCCCGCGCCGGTCGAGTGGATGTGGGGACTCGAACTGATGCTCGTGCGCGGCGACCGGCGCGCGATCACCGTCCTCACCCGGGCCCGCCACAAGTTCGCCGAACAAGGCGATCGCATCGGCGCCGAGCGCAGCGACGTGTTCGTGGTGTTCTGTGCCGCTCTCCTCGGCGACCGGACGCAGGCGCTGGAGCACACCGCGCGGTTCCTGGCGCGGTCGGCGTCGTCGGGCTCGACGTTGTCGCGAGGCTGGGCCGAGATCGCGCGCGCGGTGGCGCTGGCCAAACACGGGTCCGCCGCCGAGGCACTGGCGCTGACCCATGGTGTGCTCACGCGGCACCGGGGTGAGCAGGACACTTGGACGGCGAGCTGGGCGGTGGGCGCGCACATCGTCGCGCTGGCCCAGGTCCTCATCACGCAGCGCGCCGAGGGCCGTGATCGCGCCGCGTGCACCGAAACCGCGACGGAGATCGCGTATCTGGTCGGCAGTTTCAAGACGCGGCAGCGCTCGATGGACATCTCCGTCGAACGGGTTCCGCTGATCGCCGCCGAGATCCGCGGCGCGGCGGAGGCCGCCCGCGCGGTGCTCGGCGACCGGGCCTATGCCGCCGCCGAGCGCAGATCGCGGCTGCGGCCCGAACTGGACGCACTGTGGTGTCCCACCGCGGATCCGGTCCCGGCCTCCCGGCGCCCGGATCGCCCGGCCTCCTCCCGGCCGGTATCGCGGCGGCCCGCTTCGCGCTGGGACGATCTGTCGGACGCCGAGCGCGATGTCGCCGTCTTCGCTGCGGCAGGCTGGCCCAACAGCGCCATCGCCGGGCGGCGGCGCAGCTCCATCCGCACGGTCGACGCGCAGGTCGCCGCCATCCGGCAGAAGCTGGAGATCGCCTCGCGCGCCGACATCGCGGCCCACATCCCCGACGAACTCGCCGATCGGGTGCGCTACGAATCCGAGCGGCGACCCAGCCGTCGCCGTCGAGGGGGGAGCCGGGATCGATAGACGACTGCCTCCCCGGCGACCGGGCCGGAGGCGTGCGAAACCCTTCCCCCGGCCGCGCCCATTAGGCTCGTCGAGCGGTGATTGTCTGGATCGGTAGGTGCGTCGGCATGTCGGAGGTGAACAGCGGTGGTGACAACGGTCCCGCCGCGCCCGTCGAGTTCGTGGGCAGGCACGCCGAACTACGGCGGATAGAAGCTCTGCTGAGCTCGTCCAGCGCCCGGTTGATCACCCTGGTCGGGCCCGGCGGCATCGGCAAGACGACATTGGCGGTGGAAGCCGTACGGCGCTATCGCGGCGCGGCGCGGCATCCGGTGTATTGGACGCGCCTGGCCCGGCTGGTGCCCGGCGCGGAGACCGGGGCGGTCGCCGAGGAGGTGCTGCTGTCCGTCGCGAAGAACGGCATCGCGGGCCGCTCCGCCTGGGACGGCTTGGTGGAGATCTTCGCAGACGGTCTCGCCGATGGCGAGGCGCACCGGACCATCCTGGTGCTGGACAACTGCGAACACGTGCTGGCCGGGGTCGGCCCGCTGATCATCGGACTGCTCCAGGCGGCACCCGGCTTGACCATCGTCGCGACCAGCCGGGAGCCGATCGGCTGGATCGACGAGCAGCTGGTGGCCGTGCCCCCGCTGTCCAGCGTGCACGCCCTCGAACTGTTCCGGCGGCGAGCCGAGCGCACCGGGCGGCCGATCTCCGAGGATCCGGGCCAGCTCGCCATCGCCACCCGCATCTGCGGGCACGTCGACAACAACCCGCTGTTCATCCGCCTGGCCGCGGCGCGGCTGCTGCACCGGCCACCGGCGATCCTGTTGCGCGAGTTGTCCGGTGACACCGACGATCGCCGCCTGCAGTGGACGCACGGGGCCAGGGGCGGCATCGGCGAACGGCACCGCAGCGTGCGTGATGTGATCGCCTGGTCCTACGGCCTGTGTACCGCGTCCGAGCAGTTGCTGCTGGACCGCTTGTCGGTGTTCGCCACCGGTTGCGACGCCGAGAACGACGAGACGCCGTGCGGCGGGGCCGACGTGGACGCGATCGTGGCGGTGTGCGCGGACGCGACGTTGCCCGCGGAGCGAATCGAGGGGCTGCTCGAGCGCCTGGTGGAACGCTCGCTGCTGTCGGCCCGAATCACCACCTCGACGGTGCGCTACTACCTGCTGGAAAGCGTTCGGGTGTTCGTGCGCGACCGGCTGTCGGCCCGTGGCGACCACCTGGACGAGGCGCGGCTGCTCGCCCGGCATCGGCGGCACTATCGCGACCGTGTGGCCGCGGGCCCGGCCACCTGGTACGGCCCGCGGGAGCAGGAGTGGATCGCCTGGGCGCGGGCGGCCTGGGACAACATCCTCATCGCCGTCGAGACCAGTCTCGCCGATCCGGAGGAGGCCGTGGTCGGGCTGGAGACCGCCGCGACGCTGATGGCGTTGCGCGTGCCGTTCATCACCGGGTCCAACCGCGCCATCACCAGCCTGACCGAACAGGCGCTGGAAGTCACCGCGCAGGTCGAGCCGCCGCCGACCCGGCTGCGGATCAACGCGACCGCGCTGGTGGGCTGGATCGCCATCTGGCAGGGCAGGCACGCCTACACGGCGCAACTATTGGACGAATGCGCCGCTGAGTGCCTGTCCGACGCGGAACTGCGGCGCGGCTGGCGGCAGACGACGGCAACCGATGTCGGCCTGCCCGCCGCGGTGGAGTTCACCTGGGGACTCGAACTGCTGCTGATCCATCTCGACATCCGGGCGGTGGACGTGCTGGCCAGGGCGCGCAGGAAATTCGCCACCTTGGGCGACCGGGCCGGAGAGCAGCGCAGCGAACTGTTCGAGGCGCTCACGTACGCGAACCTCGGTGACGCGGACGTCGCGCTCGGGGCCGCGCGCAGGCATCTGGACCGGGCCGTCGCCTCCGACGCGGGCTGGGCGACCTCATGGGCGGAGCTGGCCTGGATGATCGCGGTGTCCCGGCACGGCGATCCGCGGGAGGCGGTCACGCTCGGGCGGTCCACCCTGGAACGCCTGCTGGTCACGGGGGACACCTGGACGGCGGGCTGGGTCGCGCATTTCATGATGATGGCGCTGACCTACCTGCTCTCCGCCCGGATCGAGGCGGGGGACACCGACAGCGCCGAAGCGATCGCCGCCGCCACCGAGATCGCCCATCTGCAAGGTGGAATCGCTACGCTGCACCGCTCCATGGGCATCGTCGCCGACCGGGTGACCCTGGTGGCCAGGGGCACCGCTCAGGCGGTCGCGGCGGTCACCGCGGTCCTCGGCGCCGAGGCGCACGAGGCGGCGGTCCAGCGCGGCGCCCGCCTGCGTCCCGAACGCGACGAACTGCAATTACTGCTGCTGGGCAGGTTGCCTGCCGATCGGCTGCTGCCTGCGCGGCGGTCGCAGGCCAGGTCGACGGCCTCGCGCTGGGACGAGTTGACGCCCGCGGAACGCGAGGTCGCCGTGCTGGCCGCCGCGGGCTGGGCCAACAGCGCCATCGCCGCGCGCAGGGGCAGCTCGATCCGGACGGTCGATGCCCAGGTGGCGACCGTACGCAGAAAGCTGATGGCGGCTACCAGGGCCGACATCAGCTGGCACGTACCGGATGACCTCGAGGAGCGGATCCGGCTGGAATCGGAGCGAAGGCCCGCGCGAACGCGAACACGCCCGTAACCGCGGCGGCGGTCACGGGCGTGCCGGTAGGAAGGCCGGTCAGGGGTCAGGTCAGGGAGCCGTCGTAGCACAGGCTCGACGACCGCCAGGAATGCTGCGGCCCGGTGCCGGGATCGAAGGCCCACTGGTCGATCGATCCCGCGGCCTTCCACCACACGGAGCCGCGTCCGTCCGAGACGACCTGGTAGACGTCCTCGGAACCCTCGATGAGCTGGCTTCCGACGCAGTAGTCGTTGTATTCCGTGCCGTACTGGCGGGCGCCGGGGCTGAACAGGCCCGCGGGGTGGGTGTACGCGCCCGGGTTGGGCACGGTGCTGGCCTGCCGCACGTTGTGTCCGCGGTGCCAGTAGGGCGCGCCGACCGCATCGGTGCCGCAGGTGAAGGTCGAGCCCCCCGCGACGACGGTGGTGCCCTGGCCGTAGGCGCCACCGGCCCAGAGGCAGGCAGCGCCCTGAGCCTCGGCGGTGCCCGCGCCGAGGCTCAGGCCGCCCGCCGCCACCGCTGCCGCCGCCAGCAGGGTGAGCGTCCGTGCCGTGCCGCGCTTGTCGTTACACGCGGTCGTCCGGCGAAGCCCGTTAATCTTGATCATTGGTGTTTCTCTTTCGTGCGCTATCCCGGCCGGAGTGGATTTCCGGGATTGGTGATACTTCAAGTAATGTGCCGCTAGGCAGCGGTACGATCAGTCCAGAAGGACGTCACGGAAGGTTGTGGGTGCGAGTGAGTGAGCCGGTCCGGCGATCACTGGCACCAGCGGGCCTGCGGGCGGCAGACGGTGTAGCCGCTGCCGTCCGGGCGGGCGACGCGCGACCAGCTGGGGCTGACGGAATTGTTGCCCGTCGTGGTGTCGGCCGGCGCAGGGGTGCTCTGGCGCTGGTGGTAATCGCGGATGGCGTCGTCGTGCTCGTCCGCGCGGAGCGGGTCGTTGTCGCGGTGGTTGTAGCCCATCGGGTCGATCTGGTGCCAGCCGTTGGTGTCGCCGGTGCCGTTGCGCGGGTCGGAGGGGCCCGAGTGCGACTCGGCGCCCGCGATGCCAACGGCGCCAGCGGTGAGGATGCCGACGATCGCGGTACAGGCGAGCAGTCGCCGTGCGGCGGAATGGGTCGTGGCGGTCATCGTAAGTCTCCGTTCGGAATTCGAGCCGTGCGCGGCGACACGGTTCGAGCGGCGGCGGTGCGGCGAACGTCGATGGTCGGGGTTGCCGCGCGAGGTGGGGGCGGGGAAGGGATCGGGGCGGCATCCGTCGCGGACGTCTGGTCCGCGGGCCGGTGCCGGTCGGCTCGGTCCCGGTTGTCGGGATGGGGAGAGCCCGGCCTGTCGTCTCCGTGGCGGCCCGGGTCTGCGGGGCGCGGTGCCGCGACGATCGCGTCGGGCCCGGCCAGCGCTTCGGCCGGCGCCGGGGTTTCCGGCGTGGCCGCTATCGCGCTCACGATCAGCGGGCGGACGAGCCAGGTCTGTGTCCGTCGCTGGTGCGGCGTGATGCCGGTCATCGTTCGCGTCCGTTCATCTCGCCACCTCGGGATCGGAGATCGGCCCGGTGTGGTCCGATCGGCGGGTCCCTATCTATCGTGCCGTTGGATAACGTCACATTAATCGACGGGTCGATACCTTGTCGAGTGCTTTCCCATAATTGGGAAGAGTTGCGGAGTTTCCGACGTGGGTCGGCGTCGTGACCAGGGGCAATGCCGACCGCCTGTAACCGGGGCCTTGCGAAACTTGCACTACGCGACGCTTTTTCGGGACGGTGCGGCCTTCCGGCGGCCCCGGTAGGGGGCGCGGCAGTGATACGGCGCTGTCGCCGAAAGTGACGTGGGTAGCACGACCGGCCGGGGGCACGGCTGCGCTTCGTTGCACTCACCGCGCCAGGGCCGTGCTGCTGACCGCGGAGGTGGAGCCGCCATGCGTGCGGGATGTGGGCGAATGAAGGGCAGCGGCAGTGCCGCGCAGCTCGCCGCTGCGGGCGTGATGAACGCGCTGCGAATGCCGCGCGCATACGCGAAAAGGGCGCCTGCCGCGATGGCAGACGCCCTTCAGGGTTGCTGGATCAGGCTTCGGTGACCGCCGCGTATGCCGGGGCCCCCGAACCCGTGGCCGCGGCGGGCGCGCGGCTCGGCTTCGCGGCGGCGGGGTCGCGGAACGGGGCTTCGATCACGGCGCGCTCCTGCCACAGGTAGTAGAGCGCCATGGCGAAGATGCTCGTGCCGATCACGTTGGCCAGGAAATGCCACCAGATGCGGTAGGTCGACGCACCGGCTCCCGGGTCGAGCAGGCCGAAGAAGGTCGACAGCCCGATCGCTTTGGTGCCGAACGCGACCGTCAGGGTGAGCGCGAGATGCTCGAGTCCGTGGATGCCCTGCATCAGGACGCCCATGCGGCCCCACTTGCGCGCCTTGCTCTCCAGGGCGTGGTGGGTGACCAGTGCGACACCGACCAGTCCGGCGAGGAAGTGGAAATTGCCGACCAGGTGCAGGATTTCCATCCCGAGCGACGGCTTCATATGGTTTACCTGGCCGAATCCCTTGGCCAAGCCGGTGCCCCACGGCGTCATCCACGCCGGTGAGTTCGGGTGCTGGACCCAGTAACCGACCTGTGCCACGTGCTCCTGGAAGTGACCTATCTGGGCGATGACGCCCAACGCGATCACACCGAGCGCGGTGCGGAACATCCATGGTCGCAACGGTTTGCGCATCGCGATGGCGAGCACGCCGACGGCCGCCCACATGACGACCATCCAGGCCACCATCAAGATCGCACCCAGGATTTCGAACCCGGTCGCCTCGGCTGTGTGGTTCATGGGGAACCGCCCTTCTGCGCGCCCTCCGGCAGCGGCGACGGATGGGGGAGTTGCTTCGGAAACGCGCGGAACGCGTTGTTCGCAAGATACAAGGTCGCGCGGGCTCGTGTCCGAGATTTCCGAATGGTCTGGTATCTCCCACAATTCGATTCGAGTCATACCCCACGCGTATAGCGCGTGTTCACGATGGTCGCAGAAAGCTTTCGACGATGCGGTGGGCGCGGTCGGCGGCCTCCGGATCACCGATCCGCAGCGCGGTATTCGTCGCGCAGAGCACCGCATCGATCTGGAAGGCGACCAGATCGGCGTCCAGTTCGGGGATCTCACCGGCGGACGCCGCCGCGCGCAGCTCCCGCGCCAGCAGCCGAACCCAGGCTCCCTGATCCCGGAACAGGGCGTCGCGCACCGGGCCCGGCTTGCTGTCGTGCTCGGCCATGGTCGCGACGCGGAAGCATCCGCCCGCGAACAGCGGCGTCGTGGCATAGACCATCCAGTGCTCCACCAAGGCCCGCAGACGGGCGACGCCGTGCGGCGCGGACCGTGCGGGTTCGACGACCGCTTCCACGAAGCGGTCGCGTGCGTGATCGATGGTGGCCAGTTGGAGTGCTTCCTTGGTGCGGAAGAGGGTCTGGATTCCGGCCTTGCTCAGCCCGGTGTCTTCGGCCAGCCTGCCGAAACTCAGGCCGTCCAATCCGTCGAGCGAGGCGATGTCGACCGCATGCCGCAGCACCGTGGCACGCGTCTTCGCGCCGCGCAACAGGCGCTTGTCGGTGATCTCGGCGGTTCGCTGACCACTTTCCATACGGTCGATCGTACTTTCCGCCGCCGAATTCGTGGGAGCTCAGCTCCGCTGGTAAGGCCAGCTCCAGTCGGCGACCTCGGGGAGGTCCTCGCCGTGTTCCCTGGTCCACGCACGGGCCGTCCACCGCGCGTCGACCATCTCCTGCCGCAGCCCCGCGGCCCGCTCGCGCAGGGACGGCACCCGATCGATCACGTCCATCACCAAGTGGTAGCGGTCCAGATCGTTCAGCATCACCATGTCGAACGGCGTGGTCGTGGTGCCGCGCTCCCGATAGCCGCGGACGTGCAGTTCGTCGTGGATGGTGCGCCGATAGGTCAGCCGGTGGATCAGCCACGGGTAGCCGTGGAAAGCGAAGATCACCGGCCGGTCCCTGGTGAAGAGCGTGTCGAACTCACTGTCCGGTAGGCCGTGTGGGTGCTCGTCCTGCGTTTGCAGCCGCATCAGGTCGACTACGTTCACCACCCGGACGCGCAGGTCGGGCAGACGTTCGCGCAGGATCGCGGCCGCGGCGAGGGTCTCCAGCGTCGGTATGTCGCCCGCGCAGGCGAGCACCACGTCCGGCATGGTGCCCACCTCGTCGCCGTGGCCCGCCCACGACCAGATGCCGATCCCGCGCGCGCAGTGCTCGGCGGCCTCGGTCACCGACAACCAGTCGGCCTGCGGCTGCTTGCCCGCGACCACCACGTTCACATAGTGGCGGGAGCGCAGGCAGTGGTCATAGGTGGACAGCAGCGTGTTCGCGTCCGGCGGCAGGTACACCCGCACGATCGAGGCCTTCTTGTTCAGCACCACGTCCAGGAACCCGGGGTCCTGGTGGGTGAAGCCGTTGTGGTCCTGGCGCCAGACGTGCGAGGACAACAGGTAGTTCAGGCTGGGGATCGGACGCCGCCACGGCACCGACGAACTGGCGTCGAGCCATTTGGCGTGCTGGTTGAACATGGCGTCCACGATGTGGATGAACGCCTCGTAGCAGGTGAACACGCCGTGCCTGCCGGTCAGCAGATAGCCCTCGAGCAGTCCCTGGCACATGTGTTCGGACAGCACCTCGATCACCCGGCCGCCGCGGTCGAGTTTCTGGTCGCGGCGGTCGATCTCCGCCTGCCAGTTGCGGCCGGTGACCTCGAGGATGTCCTGCAAGCGGTTGCTGGCCAGTTCGTCCGGCGCGAAGGTGAGGAAGTTGTGCGGATTGCGCCTGGTGACCTCACGCAGCCAGCCGCCGAGCACCCTGGTGGCCTCGTGCAGGGTCGCGCCCGGCGCGGTGACCTCGACGCCGAAGTCGCGCCAGTCCGGTAGGTACAGGTCGCGCAGCAGCGTACCGCCGTTGGCGACCGGGTTGGCGCTCATCCGCCGTTCGCCGACGGGTACCTGAGCGGTCAGCTCCGGCACCGGCTTGCCGTCGTCGTCGAACAGTTCCTCCGGGCGGTAGGAACGCAGCCACTGTTCCAGCACCGCGCGATGGTCCGCGTCGGTGCGCGCGCCCGGCAACGGCACCTGGTGCGCGCGGAAGGTGCCCTCGACCTGGTCGCCGTCCACCACCGGCGGACAGGTCCAGCCCTTGGGTGTGCGCAGCACGATCATCGGCCAGCTGGGCCGCGCCCCATCGGCGCCGTCGCGTGCGGCGCCCTGGATCCGCCCGATGCGTTCCATGCTCGTGTCCACCGCCGTGGCCATCGCCTGGTGGACGGTTGCGGGGTCGTCGCCGGCGACGACGATCGGCTCGTAGCCGTAGCCACGCAGCAGCGACAGCAACTCCGGCTCCGGGATGCGCGCCAGGATGGTCGGATTGGCGATCTTGTACTCGTTCAGCGCCAGGATCGGCAGCACCGCGCCGTCGCGCGCCGGATTGAGGAACTTGTTCGCATGCCAGCTCGTGGCCAGCGGACCCGTTTCCGCCTCGCCGTCGCCGACCACGCAGAACACGGTGAGATCGGGGTTGTCCAGGGCGGCGCCGAACGCGTGCAGCAGCGAATAGCCGAGTTCGCCGCCCTCGTGGAAGGAGCCCGGCGTCTCCGGTGCGCAGTGACTCGGCACCCCACCGGGGAAGGAGAACTGGCGGAACAGCGCGCCCATGCCTGCGGCGTCCTGCGCAATGTGGCTGTAGACCTCGGAGTACGTCCCCTCCAGCCAGCCGCACGCGTTCGGGCCAGGACCGCCGTGCCCTGGGCCTGCGACGAAGACGGCGTTCAGGCCGCGTTGCCGGATCGCGCGATTGGCATGCACCCACACGAGATTCAGGCCGGGCACCGTGCCGAAGTGCCCGAGCAGCCTGGGTTTGACGTGCTCGGCGCGCAGCGGTTCGCGCAACAGCGGGTTCGCCGTCAGGTAGATCTGGCCGACCGAGAGATAGTTCGCGGCGCGCCACCACGCGTCGACCGCCGCCAGCTCGTCGCGTGCCAGTGGCCCCGGCACGTCCGCCAGCCGGTAGGGACGCGGTGCGACGGTGCGGCCGCCGGTGCTGCCGACGTTGTCCGCCGAAGTATCGCCGCCCGCACTCGCCATGTGGGTCATGTGCCGACTCTCCTCACGCTCGTGGCATCGGGGACGGCGGCGCCACGACCGGCCGCCGTCGCGGTCCTGCGAAGGTTGCCGATCGGAATCGACAACGCCGGATGGAGAATTCACCGCCAGCCTAGCCGCAAGCGGGCCGCGCGCGGCGGTCCGAGCGTGTCGCGGGAAGCTCGTCCCACCCGGGGCCCGTTCGTGGTCTAGGGTCCGCGGCATGCACATTCTCGGCAGGATCATCGGTATCGGCGCCGTCGCCGCGACCACCATCGCGCTGGCCGCCTGCGGCTCGGACGACGAGTCCACTCCCGCCGTCTCCACGACGCGGACCACCGTGGCGGCGGGGCCCTCCGCGCAGCGCCCGGCCACCCAGAGCAAGGGCCGCGAGTGCACCGCCGACGACATCCGCGTCACCGGAGATTTCGGCGCCGCGCCGAAGATCACCCTCCCCGACAACTGCGACCCGCCCAAGCAGCTGATCGTCAAGGACCTGAAGGAGGGCAGCGGGCCCGGCGCCGTGCCCGGCCAGCAGCTGACCATGAACTACGCGCTGGTCACCTGGTCGGACAAGAAGACGCTGGACAGCTCGTTCGATCGCGGCAAGCCGTTCCAGCTCACCCTTGGCGCCGGCCAGGTCATCAACGGCTGGGATCAGGGACTCGTCGGCGTCAAGGAGGGCGCGCGCCGCTTGTTGATCGTGCCGCCGGAGCTGGGCTACGGCGCGGGCGGGCGTGGCATCGCCCCGTACGAGACGCTGGTCTTCGTCACCGACGCGGTCTCGGTGGGGAAGTAGCCCGGCCGCTCGCGTCTCCCGCCGGGCACCGCCGGATGCAGGTCCGCTCGGCCGGTCAACTAACCTGGTCGGGATGCGTGGCGTACGCCGCACCCCTCGTCGTCTCGGCCGAGGCCGGGACTCCGGTTCGGATCGGCGCCGGTGGGGGAATGCGGCAGCCGGCGTAGGGCCGCCTCGCCCACCGTTCCGATCCTGGAATGCCGGGGGCGGGGCGCCGCAAGACGAACGTCAACCAGTACGAACAACGAACAAGGAGCATGTCCGTGAAGAGCACCGTCGAGCAGCTGAGCCCGACCCGGGTCCGGATCAACGTCGAGGTGCCCTTCGAGGAGCTGAAGCCGGATTTCGACCGCGCGTACAAGGCACTGGCCAAGCAGGTCCGCATCCCCGGCTTCCGTCCCGGTAAGGCGCCCGCGAAGCTGCTCGAGGCCCGTCTCGGCCGTGGCGCGATCCTGGAGCAGGTCGTCAACGACGCGCTGCCCGGTCGCTACAGCGAGGCCGTCACCACCTCCGAGGTGAAGGTCATCGGTCAGCCCGAGATCGAGATCACCAAGATCGAGGACGGCCAGGAGCTGGCCTTCACCGCCGAGGTCGACGTGCGGCCGGAGATCACGCTGCCGGACTACGCGAGCATCGCGGTCACCGTCGACGCGTTCACCGTCGGCGACGAGGACATCGAGGAGCAGCTGCAGTCGCTGCGCCAGCGCTTCGGCACCCTGACCGGGGTGGAGCGTCCGGTGCAGGACGGCGACTTCGTCTCCATCGACCTGTCGGCGACCGTGGACGGCCAGGAGGTGGCCGAGGCCGCCACGACCGGCCTGTCCCATGAGGTCGGCTCCGGTCAGCTCATCGAGGGCCTGGACGAGGCGCTGGTCGGATTGTCGGCGGGCGAGTCGAAGGAGTTCACCTCGAAGCTGGTCGCGGGCGAGCACGCGGGCAAGGACGCGGTCATCACCGTGACCGTGCAGACCGTCAAGGAACGTGAGCTGCCCGAGGCCGACGACGAGTTCGCGCAGCTGGCCAGCGAATTCGACACGCTGGAGGAGCTGAAGGACGATCTGCGCGGCCGCGTCGAGCGGGTCAAGAAGGTGCAGCAGGCGGGCGAGATCCGCGACAAGGTGCTGGACACCCTGCTCGAGCAGGTCGAGGTGCCGCTGCCCGAGGCCGTGGTGAAGGCCGAGATCGACGCGGTGACCCACGACGCGGTGCACGGCTTCGACCACGACGAGGACAAGTTCGCCGAGGCGCTCGAGGCGCAGGGCAGCTCCCGCGAGGAGTTCGACGCCGACACCAAGCAGGCCGCCGAGAAGTCGGTCAAGACCCAGCTGCTGCTGGACGCGATCGCCGAGGCGGAGGGCACCCAGGTCGGCCAGGAGGAGCTCACCGAGCGGATCCTGTTCCAGTCGCAGCGCTACGGCCTGTCGCCGGAGCAGTTCATCCAGCAGGTGCAGCAGGCGGGCCAGCTGGGCGCGATCTTCGCCGACGTGCGGCGCGGCAAGGCGCTGGCGGGCGTGGTCGGCCAGGTGACCGTCACCGACTCCGCGGGCAACTCGGTGGACACCACCGAAATGTTCGGTGCCCCCGCCGATTCCGCCGACGAGGACGCGGCCGTCGAGACGGCCCCGGCGGACGCCGAATAATTCCATGGAATGTCGGCGTGGTCGACGCCCGCGAGGTGCGCTGATTGCGCTGTGAGCGAAGAAAGGGCGGTACCGGGAGTTCGGTGCCGCCCTGCTTCGTTAATGTTTGTGACGACAAGTTGGATGGCCATGTCCGACCGGGTGCGGCATATCCAACCAGTGATGGCTATGCGGCAATCCGCAACGAGCCGGCGAGAGAAGGCAGGTATCCGTGACAATCAACCAGGCAGGGGTCATGACAACCGCGACTGCTGGTCTCAACCTCAGTGATTCGGTGTACGAGCGCCTGCTGCGTGAGCGCATCATCTTCCTCGGCACACAGGTCGACGACGACATCGCGAACAAGCTGTGCGCGCAGATCCTGCTGCTCTCGGCGGAGGATCCCACCAAGGACATCTCGCTCTACATCAACTCGCCGGGCGGCTCGGTGACCGCGGGCATGGCCATCTACGACACGATGCAGTTCGCCGAGTGCGACATCGCCACCTACGGCATGGGCTTGGCCGCGTCCATGGGACAGTTCCTGCTCACCGCGGGCACCAGGGGCAAGCGCTACGCGCTGCCGCACGCGCGGATCATGATGCACCAGCCCTCCGCGGGGATCGGCGGCTCGGCGGCCGACATCGCGATCATGGCCGAGCAGTTCGCGCACACGAAGCGTGAGCTGAACGAACTGCAGGCGCAGCACACCGGCAAGTCGGTCGAGCAGGTCACCGCCGATGCCGACCGCGACCGCTGGTTCACCGCGGCCGAAGCCCTGGAATACGGCTTCATCGACCACGTGATCAGCCACGCGAATCAGGCCAACGGCGCCAAGAAGTAACGCACCGGATCACCCACAGGCCCCCGGACACCTCGAACGTCCGGCCGCCGCACCGACTTTGGAGACGAAGATGGCCAATTCGATCGACCCGCGCGCCGGCCTGTCCGGCATGGCACCGCAGAGCCCGCAGGCGCGCTACATCCTGCCGTCGTTCATCGAGCACTCGAGCTTCGGCGTCAAGGAGTCCAACCCGTACAACAAGCTGTTCGAGGAGCGCATCATCTTCCTCGGCGTGCAGGTGGACGATGCCTCGGCGAACGACATCATGGCGCAGCTGCTGGTGCTGGAGTCGCTGGACCCCGACCGCGACATCACCATGTACATCAACTCGCCGGGTGGCTCGTTCACCTCGCTGATGGCCATCTACGACACCATGCAGTACGTGCGCGCCGACGTCGCCACCGTCTGCCTGGGCCAGGCCGCCTCGGCCGCCGCCGTGCTGCTGGCCGCGGGCACCCCGGGCAAGCGCGCGTGCCTGCCCAACGCCCGCGTGCTGATCCACCAGCCCTCGCTGGAGGGCGGCATCCAGGGCCAGGTGTCGGATCTGGAGATCCAGGCCGCCGAGATCGAGCGCATGCGCCGCCTGATGGAGAGCACGCTCGCTCGGCACACCGGCAAGGACGCCGACACCATCCGCAAGGACACCGACCGCGACAAGATCCTGACGGCCGAGGAGGCCAAGGAGTACGGGATCATCGACACGGTGTTCGACTACCGGAAGCTGAGCGCGCAGAAATAAGGCGCGAATCGTCGTTCCCGGCCGGAGCCGGGACGGCGGGGCGAATTGCCGATCCCGGGGCTGTTCGCTCTAAATTGCTTCGTGACAGGGAATTCCGGCCGGGAAGTACGCAATGGGGCATACCGCCCGGCCGGGCCGCCCTCGCGCCGCCGCGGGTTCGAGAATTTGTTCGAACCGACGGCGCCGCGCGGCGGGCGGTCCGGAGGATGGCTCGTGACGACTCGCACAACCCGCGCGAGAAACATGCGCGAGTTGTCGACCTCCATCCCGAACACCGGGTACGGTCAACCTAGGGACCTTTGCTCCCGGTTGACGGCACTGCCCCACCGGCCACGAAATCAGCCGATGCGTTTGCGGCTGCGAAAGTGGTGGACAGCTGGCAACCTGGACGGACGGTTGCACGCGGACAAGGAAGTAGGGACCCACGAGATGGCGCGCATCGGAGATGGCGGCGATCTGCTGAAGTGCTCGTTCTGCGGAAAGAGCCAGAAGCAGGTCAAGAAGCTCATTGCGGGACCAGGGGTGTACATCTGCGACGAGTGCATCGATCTCTGCAACGAGATCATCGAGGAGGAACTCGCCGAGTCCAGCGAGGTCAAGCTCGATGAGCTGCCCAAGCCCGCCGAGATCCGGGATTTCCTGGAGAACTACGTGATCGGCCAGGACACCGCCAAGCGCACTCTCGCGGTGGCCGTCTACAACCACTACAAGCGCATCCAGGCCGGTGACAAGGGTCGGGACAGCCGCGGCGAGACCGTCGAGCTGGCCAAGTCCAACATCCTGATGCTCGGTCCCACCGGCTGCGGCAAGACCTACCTGGCCCAGACGTTGGCGAAGATGCTGAACGTCCCGTTCGCCATCGCCGACGCCACCGCGCTGACCGAGGCCGGGTACGTCGGCGAGGACGTCGAGAACATCCTGCTGAAGCTGATCCAGGCGGCCGACTACGACGTCAAGCGCGCCGAGACCGGCATCATCTACATCGACGAGGTCGACAAGATCGCCCGCAAGAGCGAGAACCCGTCGATCACCCGTGACGTGTCCGGCGAGGGCGTGCAGCAGGCCCTGCTGAAGATCCTGGAGGGCACTCAGGCGAGCGTGCCGCCGCAGGGCGGGCGCAAGCACCCGCACCAGGAGTTCATCCAGATCGACACCACCAACGTGCTGTTCATCGTGGCGGGCGCCTTCGCCGGTCTGGAGAAGATCATCTCCGACCGCACCGGCCACCGCGGCATCGGTTTCGGCGCCGAGGTGCGGTCGAAGGCCGAGATCGACACCACCGATCACTTCGCGGAGGTCATGCCAGAGGACTTGATCAAGTTCGGCCTGATCCCCGAGTTCATCGGCCGCCTGCCCGTGGTCGCCTCGGTGACGAACCTGGACAAGGAATCGCTGGTCAAGATCCTCTCCGAACCGAAGAACGCGCTGGTCAAGCAGTACGTCCGGCTGTTCGAGATGGACGGGGTCGATCTCGAGTTCACCGACGACGCGCTGGAGGCGGTCGCCGACCAGGCGATTCTGCGCGGCACCGGCGCGCGTGGCCTGCGGGCGATCATGGAGGAAGTCCTGCAGCCCGCGATGTACGACATCCCCAGCCGCGACGACGTCGCCAAGGTCGTCGTCAACGCGGATACGGTCAACGACAACGTCCTGCCCACCATCGTGCCGCGCAAGGCGCAGCGGCCGGAGCGCCGGGAGAAGTCGGCGTAATTCGGGTGTGGCGACCCGTCGCAGGGGGTACTACTCCGTGAGGGTTGAGCAGACAGCCTAGTTCCGGCGTTCTCTCCGGGGCGCGTCATTACCCGCGAGCAAGTCCGTTTCGAGATTGCTCGCGGGCGACTGGACCGAGGTCCTCATGTCGACAGGCTTGGCCAACCCCACCTACGTTCTCACCGCCGCTCGCAATGCCGATCACCCCGCCGAGCGGCTCAAGATCTCTGTCACAGTTCCGAGCGACTCGGTCACGCTGTGCGCGCTCGCGGGCGAAGTCGATCATTACACCATCGAAGTGTTTCGACGCAGGCTGATCGGCTCGCTGGGCACGGCGGCGCCTTTGGTGGTCGTCGATCTGTCGAAGGTCACGTTCTTCGGCGTCGTCGGGTTGCACGTCCTGGTCGACGCGCGGTCGATGCTGGCCCAGACCGGCCGTAGGATGCGCCTGGTGACCGGGCCCCGGTGTGTGGACCGGCTGCTGGAGCTGGCGGGAGATCTGGCGCGCTTCGAGACGATGTCGAGTCTCGCCGACGCCGTGCTCGACGCGGCCTGACGCGGCCCGGGTCGATACCATCGGTGCATGTTCGCCAACCGGCGCCTGGAGCGCAAGGTCGATGCCCTGCACGCCAAGCTCGACCTGATCATGACCCATCTGGGCATCGAGGCGCCGGCATCGGCCGTGTCGCCGCGTGCCGTGCCTGCGGTCCCGCGCGGCGACGGCATGGCCGAGATCGATGCGCTTCTGGCGCAGGGCAAGAAGATTCACGCCATCAAGCGGTATCGCGAACTCACCGGGTGCGGCCTGAAAGAGGCCAAGGACGCGGTCGAACGCCGGTATCCGTACTGATCACCGGGGCGCGAGCACAGGACTCGACGGCTCGCGCGCCGGCGCGGACGTAGAGCGGGCGTTCTTCGACGACTTGCGCTGCACGGCAGGCTGATAGGCCTAGCTGTGTGCGCCCTGCACCACGGGGGTGTGCAGATCCACCGGGAAGTCGCCGTCCGCGCTGGTCAGGCTGTCCGCCGCGGAGCGTTCCGGCAAGGGGTTGTGCCCGGTCGGGTCGGGCAGGCTCCGTACCTGCTCGGTGGCATAGCCGATCGCGCGTCCGTATCGCGCGCTCGCGGCATCGTGGATGAGCAGGGCGACGCCGATCATCACCGGGGCGACACCGTGCACGGCGGCGTCGAACCATCGCCCGGCGCTCACGTACGGGTAGGTGTTCAGTCCGACGGTGAGCGCGAGCAGGGCCATTTCCGCCGCCGCGACTTGGCTCCGGTTGTCCAGCACGCCCCATTCGGTGACCTTGTTCGTGCCGATCATGATGATGATCAGCGACACGCTGATCATCGCCTCGAGCAGGTAGCTGAACCAGTACAGTGGGTCGTCCGGGCCACCTGGCGCGATGTTGTGCTGAACGTTGACCGCCGACCACAGCATTCCGGCGGCGACCACGCCGGCCAGCGCGCCGAGCGACCAGGAGCGGTGCCGGTACAGCGATGCCAACCTGGCGTGCGGGCTGGACGCGCGCCGCTGCGCGGCAATCGCCTTGCGCGCCAACAGCAGGTCCCTGATCTCGGCCTTCTCGATGGCCTCCGCGGTGTGCCGCGCCCGGTCGGAGGCCGCGGCGCCCGCCTCGGCGTGCTTCCAGCGCTGTTCGCGGTCCTGGGTCCGGATCCGTTCGGCCAGTTCGCGTTCAGCGAGCAGTTCCTCCTCCGACAGCGCGCCGGTCAGAGCCGGGTCGAACTGGTAGGCGAGACGGCCGCGGGCCTTCTCGACTCGTCTCGCCAGCCGTGCGACGTCGTCGTCCGGGGTCTGTTCGTCGAGCATGCGGCTCCAAACGGTCGGGCGGAGGGGAACTCGAGAAACCGAAGACGCCGTCACCCCGCACCGAAACTCGCGAAGGTAGCTCGCAGGCCGCGGCACGGCCAGGCGACGTCAACACCTCTTATTCTTAGTGCATTCCGGGCCGTAACGACAGCCCCGGGTGAACGCGGCGCCGAAGTATCAGGTCGGATCGAACCATTCCCGCAGCGCCGCAGCCCTTTTCACGACCAGGGCACCCGGCACGAATCGGTGCTGAAGCCCTGCGCCGTGATCCCGAGCGCTGAATTGAACCGGGCGCGTGAGTTTTCCAGCGCGATCTGATAGCTGAGCTCCACCACACCCGCTCGGCCGAAGCGCCGCTCCAGGTCGGCGACCTGTTCGTCGGTGACCGCGGTCGGCGTTGCGGTCATCGCGTCGGCGTAGGCGATGGCGGCGCGCTCGTCGTCGGAGTACAGCGGCGAGGTCGCGTAGTCGGCGATGTGTTCCAGCCGCGCGACGTCCAGCTCGCCCAGGCGCATGAGCATGGCTCCGAAGTCGACGCACCACGAACAGCCGATCGTCCACGCTGTGCGATACACCGCGATCTCGCGGATGACGGCGGGCAGGGCGGTGCTGGCCTTGCCGACCATGGTCTCGTGGACCGCGCTGGCCCTCAGCAATTTCGGATGGTTGGCGGTGACGGCGAAGGGCTCCGGCACTTCGCGGAAGCGGCGCTTGGCCAGCCGGTAGAGCAGCTTGGTCGTCGGTCCCGCGTGTTGCGGGGTGACGGCGGCGATACGGGTGGCGCCCATGTCGATCTCCTTCGATCAGCGGATGTGGTTCCTACTTCTCGGACGAGAGACCGTGCCGGAATGTGATGGGGCCGCGATGTGACCTGGCGCACCCGGCCGCCGCGCGCGCTACTCGGGCTCGACCCGCATGTCCTCCTGGCTCCAGTAGGCGCGCATCCCGGTGATCCGGCCTTCCTCGTCGAACTCCATCACATCGATCGGTGACAGGACGAAGCGCTGCCCGCCGACCTTGGTGACGATGGTGAACGGGAACGCGGCCTGATTGCCTGCGATTCTCACGTCCTCCGGCCGCAGCTCGGTCTCCCGATCCAGTGCGGCGATCACCCCGTAGAACTCGCGGATGGCCTCATGGCCGCGCTTGGGTGGAGTGCCGACGGGGTCCTCCACGATCGCGTCGGGCGCGTACAGGGCGACGATGTCCTCGGTCGGCCCCGAGCCGACCAGCTTGACGTATTGCTCCACCACGTCGCGAATCTGTTCGGCCATCGAGTCTCCTTTGAAATGAAACGTGTTCTAGTTTGTAGCCTAGCGCGTTCGGGCGCCCGATTCGATCCCCTGCGCTTGGTCCAGCACGACGATCCGCACTCCGGTGGCGAGCAGTGTGGTGGCCGACAGGCCGAACAGGGTGCGGAAAGCGTCGCTGAAATGTGAGGGGCTGGAGAAGCCCGCGTCGGCCGACGCGGCGGTGAGGTTCGCGCCCTCGGCGAGCGCGCGACCGACGCCGAGCATCCTGGCCCACAGCCGGTACCGCCGGAACGAGGTGCCCGCCTGGGCGGCGAACAGATGCAGGAAGCGCGACTCCGACAGGTGCGCGGCCGCGGCGAATCGGGCGGCGGCGAATTCCCGCGCGGGATGGGCGAGGAGGGCCGCCATCGCCTCGGCTACCCGGTCGTCCGGCGTGGGGGCCGGCCCGGCGCCGATGAGTTCGGCCAGCGAGCGCGGATCGGGGCACGTGGCGCTCGCGGCCGTGGCGAGCGCGGCTTCCGCCCGATGACCGAGTCCGAATTCGGCGTGCCACCGGATCATCCGGTCTCGGCAGGCTCGGGCGCCCCGCGACCCCGGATCCAGATAGCAGAACATCATCTGGTCGCCGCCCGCGACGACGCGGTGCACCCGGCGCGGCGGGATCAGCGCGCTGCGCACGGTGTGCGTGACGGCATCGGTCGCGAGTGTGAACGGCGCGTCCAACCCGACGGCCAGACAGTTCACGGCGGTGGAATGCGCGTCCGGACGCAGGGACGGTCCGCGATAGATCGCCTGCCCGGGCCATAGCCACAGAATCGCGGACGCGGCCGTCCCCTGCGGAGTGCTCGGCTCCATGCCGTCATGCTGTCACGGGCCGTGCGAACCGCGATATTTTCTGTTGTCCGGGGTGAAGGCTCCGCTCGGTATGACCCGAGCGGGCTCGGGGGATCGCCGTTGACCCCCCTCAGGTTCGCCGTTGAACCAGACCCGCGCTCGGTATTTGCTGACTCTGTCGGTAACGGCTCATCCCGCGTTACCGCGCGGCGACGGCCGCTTCGGAGTAGTCGCCGTAGCGGCGCACCGCTCCTGCTCCGGGGTTCTCGGTACGCGTCGTCCGACGCGACGATCCGGGCGAGGGACAGCTCCGTGACGTGGTGTTCTTTTAGTCCTTTTCGTCTGTAGCCCGTCGGCCGTCCAATGATTCCGACGGCGCGGACCGGGGAAATTCATCGTCATTTCCGCAGTTCGTGCCCCGGTGTGTCGAGCTTGCGCTCCCGGTGCCGTGCTGTTTACTCGGTCCGGTCAACCAGATGTTCGAGTGACGAGTGGAAGCGGAGGAGACATGGCACTGCCTACCATGACCGCAGAGCAGCGCACCGAGGCCTTGGCCAAGGCGGCTGCGGTCCGCAAGGCACGCTCCGAACTGATCGGCAAGGTGAAGGCGGGCAAGGTTTCGGTCGCGGATCTGCTGAAGAAGGCAGACTCCGACGAGCTGGTGAAGAAGACCAAGGTGGCCGCGGTGATCAAGGCCCTGCCCGGTGTCGGGCCGGTGAAGGCCGCGAAGTTGATGGACCAGGCGGAGATCCCGGAGGATCGCCGGATCGGCGGGCTCGGTGCGCGTCAGCGCGCGGCACTGCTCGAAGCGCTGAAGGACTGACGGGCGGGGAATTCGCCCAGTCGCGGCGTCATCCGCGGATCCACCGGATCACGCCCGTGGTGATCTCCCACGGGCGTCCCGGACTCGGCTGCCGGGTTCGCCGATCAGCGGACGGCGCGCGGACGGCGGCGCGGGAAACGCAGCGTCACCGGTTGCGGGTCCGAGAGGGGCAACTCGCCACGCGGCGGCAGGAAGAGGCAGGCCGCTCCGCCGATCACGAGCAGGAACGCCGCGATCAGGCTGGCCGTGAAGCTCGCCGCGCCCATCTCCGCGGGCTTGTGGAAGAGGTGGTAAAGGGAATGGGGGACACCGAAGGTGAGCCAGCCGACGCCCGCGATCCGGGCCGCCGTGGTTCGGTTGACCACGAGCGCGGCGATCGTCACCGCTGTCAGCGCCAGGAAGAAGGCACCCACGTCGGCCGCCAGATGGTGGTTGTACGGGCCGTCCGCCGCCACCCACTGGGCGCCGAACCCCGGAAAACTGGTGTACCAGGAGTGCGGCGCGAACGTGGCCCAAAGGCCGACGATCGCTCCTTGTACGGCCAAGACGGCCAGCACGATCCGCGTCAGCAGCAGGCGGCGGTACTGCTCGAACCGCATCCGCACCCGCAGGCCCTCGGAGTTCCCCTCCACCGATATCCGCATCGGCCGCTCCGTTCTCGCCGAATCCGTTCCAGCTCCGTGCAGTCACGGTAGAACGGGCGTCCGGCGCGGGCAATAGTGAGTCAGGCCAACAACGAGTCGGCGCCCGGATCGGTGCGCAGCCGCTCGGGGGCGGTGTAGACGTTCATCGTGTCGCCACGGAGGAAGCCGATCAGACTCAGTCCGGCGTCGGCGGCCAGATCGACCGCCAGCGAACTCGGCGCCGAGACCGCGCCGAGCATCGGGATTCCGGCCATGACGGCCTTCTGCACCAGTTCGAACGACGCGCGTCCGCTCACGATCAGCACCAGATCATGGGCCGGCACCCTGGATTCGCGCAGTGCCCAGCCGATCACCTTGTCCACCGCGTTGTGCCTGCCGATGTCCTCGCGCACCGCAAGCGCTTGCCCGTGGGTGGTGAACAGGCCCGCCGCATGCAAGCCGCCGGTGGCTTCGAACACCGATTGGCGGTCACGCAGCATGCCGGGCATCGCGGCCAGTACCCGGGTGTCCACCACCGGGCCGGCGGCGTGCAGGGGGAATCGGGTGCGCTTGCGAACCTCGTCCAGGGCAGTCTTGCCGCACAGTCCGCAGGCTCCGGTGGTGAGGAAGGAGCGGGTCGGCACCGGGACGGGGGTGCGCAGGGTGACGTCGAGGACGTTATAGGTGTTGCGACCCTGGTCGTCGGTGCCCGCGCAGTAGCGGGCCGCCACGATGTCCTCGGCGGAACCGATGATGTCTTCGCTCAGCAGGAATCCGTGCACCAGGTCGATGTCGTTGCCGGGGGTGCGCATGGTGACCGTCAGCGACTGTCCGTCGATGCGGATCTCCAGCGGTTCTTCGACGGCCAAGGTGTCCGGGCGCTGGATCTGCCCGCTGGGCGAGATCCGGCGCATCCGGCGGCGAGCGGTGACGCGGCTCATGTGCCCGAAGCCTCGAACCGCACCGTGACCGCCTTGGAAACGGGAGTGTTCGACCGTTCGGCGACATGGTCCAGCGGCACCAGGGGATTGGTCTCGGGGTAGTAGGCGGCGGCGTTGCCGCGCGGTGTGGGGTAGGAGACCAGGCGGAAGCCTTCGACGCGGCGTTCGGTGCCGTCGGTCCACTCGGAGACGATGTCGACCAGATCGCCGTCGCGGAAACCGAACGCGCTGATGTCCTCGGGATGGACCAGCACCACTTTGCGGCCGTTGTGGATGCCGCGGTAGCGGTCGTCCAAGCCGTAGATGGTGGTGTTGTACTGGTCGTGGCTGCGCAGGGTTTGCAGGATCAGTCTGCCCGCGGGGACCGGCAGCCAGGTCAGCTCGTTGACCGCGAAGTTGGCCTTGCCGGTGGCGGTGCGGAATTCGCGGGCGTCGCGCGGCGGATGCGGTAGCTGGAAGCCGCCCCGGCCGCGGACTTTCGCGTTGTAGTCGGCGCAGCCGGGCACGACGCGGGCGATGGCGTCGCGGATGCTGTCGTAGTCACGGGCGAAGCGGGCCCACGGCACCGGGTGGTCGGGGCCAAGGACCGCCTGGGCGAGTTCGCAGACGATGGCGACTTCACTGCGCAGCTGGTCGCTGACCGGCCGCAACCGTCCCGTGGACAGGTGCACCATCGACATCGAGTCCTCCACGGAGACTTGATTCTTGGCGCCATCCGGGGCCAGGTCGAGGTCGGTGCGCCCGAGCGTCGGCAGGATGAGCGCGGTACGGCCGTGCACGACGTGGCTGCGGTTGAGTTTGGTGGAGACCTGCACGGTGAGCGCGCAGTCGCGCAGCGCGGCTTCGGTCACGGCGGTGTCGGGGGTGGCGGAGACGAAGTTGCCGCCCATGCCGATGAAGACTTTCGCCTGTCCGTCGCGCATGGCGCGGATGGCGGCGACGGTGTCGAGGCCGTGCTCGCGCGGGCTGATGATGCCGAATTCGCGGTCGAGGGCGTCGAGGAAGGTATCGGGCATCTTCTCCCAGATGCCCATGGTGCGGTCGCCCTGCACATTCGAGTGACCGCGCACGGGGCACACACCCGCGCCCGGTTTGCCGATCATGCCGCGCAACAGCAGCAGATTGGTGGCCTCCTCGATGGTGGCCACGGCATGGGCCTGCTGGGTCAGGCCCATCGCCCAGCACAGGATGATGTTGCGCGAGCGGGCGAACAGCTCGGCGGTGTGCTCGAGTTCGGCCGTGGTGAGACCCGTCGCTTCCAGTACGGTGTCGAGATCGACCATGCGCACGTGCTTTTCGTATTCGGCGTAGCCCGCGCAGTGGGCGTCGACGAACGCCCGGTCGACCACCGTGCCCGGTGCGCGATCCTCCGCTTCCAGCAGCAGGCGGCCGAGCGCCTGGAACAGGGCCAGGTCACCGCCGAGGCGGATTTGCAGGAAGTCGTCGGCGATCGGCACGCCGGTGGTGACGCCCTTGATCGTCTGCGGGTCGCGGAAGCCGAGCAGCCCGGTCTCGGGCAAGGGGTTCACCGCGACGATCCGGGTCCCGTTCGCCTTCGCCGCGGCCAGCGCGCTGAGCATCCGGGGATGATTGGTGCCCGGATTCTGCCCCGCGCCGATGATCAGGTCGGCCTTGGCGAAGTCGTCGATGGAGACCGAGCCCTTGCCGATCCCGATCGAGCTCGACAGCGCCGCGCCGGAGGACTCGTGGCACATGTTGGAGCAGTCCGGCAGATTGTTGGTGCCGTAGCTGCGCACCAGCAGCTGATAGAGGAACGCGGTCTCGTTGCTGGTGCGGCCGGAGGTGTAGAACACCGCCTCGTCCGGGGAGTCCAGCCCGCGTAGCGTGTCGGCGATCAAACGGTAGGCGTCGTCCCAGGCGATCGGCCGGTAGTGGGTGTCTCCGGGACGCAGCACCATCGGGTGGGTCAGCCTGCCCTGCTGGCCGAGCCAATAGCCGGATTTGTCACTCAGGTCCGCCACTGAGTGGGTGGCGAAGAACTCGGGGGTCACCGTGCGCAGCGTGGCTTCCTCGGCGACGGCTTTCGCGCCGTTCTCGCAGAACTCGGCGGGCCTGCGATGGCCGCTCGGCTCCGGCCAGGCGCAGCCAGGGCAGTCGAAGCCGTGCACCTGATTGACCCGGGCCAGGGTGCGCGCCGTGCGGATGACGCCCATTTCCTCGATCGAGCGTTTCAACGCCACCGCCACGGCGGTGACGCCCGCGGCCTGCTCTTCGGGCGGGGTCACCGTCAGCTCGGCCTCGTCGATGTCGCGGCTCGGTCCGTTTCGGTGCATGCCGCCATTGTGCTCCCCGCGCGGTCCGGGCTCGACTCGACCGGTGGATCGGCCGTCTCCGGCGCGAGGCCGGTGAGCCGGGCGCGAAGCCGTCCGGTGCACGGCTGTGCTGTCGGCCCCGGCCTCGGCCGTGCGAGGGGCGATCCGGAGCCCGGTTCCGCAAGCGCGGCGGCCCGGCGAGCCGTTCACGCCGTGCGGCGTCCTGGCGCGAGGCAGCCGCGAGCACCGGGGTCATGACATGCTCGAACGGAGTCCACCTCGCAGGGCGGCTCGATGGTCGGCGCCGGTCCGGGTGACCGACGCCGTGCGTGTGCGGGCGCGGCGACGCTGTCGTCACCGCGGCCACTTTGCCCGGCTACGAACGGCGGCGCGCTCCCGCGATATCCGCCGTGCCCGTGCGCTGCTCGTCGCCTCGGTAGGTGAGGACCCGCTCGCTGATGCGGACCCGCCAGCCGGGCGGGAGCTCGGTCGGGGACGTGCCGATCCTGGTCCACTGGTCGGTGCCTGGACCCGCGATGAAGGTGCCGGAGGTAGCGGCGGCGTCCCGGATGTACACCTTGCCGCCGTCCACCGACACATAGGCGTGGACCCGCGAGACATGGCGATCGCGCTGGATGACGATCGGCGTGGCGGCGGCGGTGCGGACCGCCTCGTCCACCTGCGGTCCGCGCCCGATGACGTAGGCGCGGTCCAACGGGTAGGCCGCCCCCTCTTCGGTGACCAGCGCACCGACGGCGTCTCCGGACAGCGCCGCCGGGCTCATGGCTCGCGTTCCGCCGTTCTCGGGCGCTTTGCGCAGGGCGACCGGTTCGCGCGCGGGCTGCACCTGGGACCACGCCAGCGGTCGGTCCGGGATCGGCCGGGGCGGACGCGGTTTGGCGAAGGGGCGGACCGACTCCGTCGGCCTGGGTGTCGCTGGTGCGACGGCGTCGGCGGCGCTGGTCTGCCGAGGGATCGGCGTTGCCTGTGCGACCGCGTCGGACGCGCCGGTCGGGCGGGGAGCGGGCGATGCTCGCGGGACGGCGTCGGACGCGCCGGTCGGTTCCGGCATGGCTGCGAAACCGGCCGCCGCCGTCGCCTCGGGCTCGGCCTGTGCGGAAGGCTCGGACGTCCGTGGTTCGGCGGCTTTTCCGGTGCGTCGTACCGCGGCGTGCAGCACGAAGCCGCCGCCGGGGACCACGCCTGCGCGCAGGTCGGTGCGGGGCAGGGCGGTCGGCGGCTCGCCGGTGTCCGCGCCGATCGTGATGCGGCGCACCGGTTCGCGCACGATCTCGTCCACCCAGGTGAACGCACGCCCGCCGTCGAGGCGGCGGGTGCCCTCCGCGCCTTGGATCTCCGCGGTCACCGGTCCGCGCAACAGGATCAGCACGCCGTCCGCGGTGGGGGCGACCACACCGAACGGCGGCGGTTGGACGGTGCTGCCGAAGATCACCGCGGCCAAGCGTTGCGCCAGCGCGGCGCCGGGATGCTCGCCTTCGGCCACGGCTTCGATGGTGCCGAGTATTCGGTCCGTGGAGGTCGTTTCGGCCCCGAGGTAGGCGACGACCGCACCGAAACGGGCGACGAGTCCGTCGCCCGGTGCGACACCCACGGTGGACGGTTTTCTGCGCACCCGCGCCCTCCTTCCCGGCGCACTACCGGCATACCGAAGTCAGCATAGAGCGTCGGCGACAACCGAACCGGGGTCTGCGCGCATCGCGAAGCGGACAGTGCGAACGTCTCGCCGTGTCCTCGGATTCTCGAATCGCACTCTGTCGGGCGGGTTCTCGTGAGCGGTCGCCGCCAACCTTCGCGAAGGCTGTGAGCTGCATGTTGTGGTGTTTTCCGCAGCAAGCGGCCGGTCATGCCGAACAAAGAAATACTATGGTGCGAGTCACATTATCTGTATCGGCGGTGCATCCGCCGGCGGGACCGGGCGCGCTGCGCCCACCGCGGATCGTCGGCGCACCCCGTTGTGCCGGGCTCCGCGCAGCATGGCGCATCGGTCGGCCGCGACCACGTCGAAGAGCCCTCGCACGCGATGGGCGGCGTTCGGCGGCCTGATCCGTCTCGCCGGATCGGCCTCTTCGCGGTATCTCCGGACGCGCATGGGAGTGCGCCGGTCACCCGAACGGCGTTCGTCCCTCGTATGCTCGGCCCATGAGCGCAGCAGCCGTCAGCCGCAGGGCCCGCCCGGCCAAAGCTCCGCTGAGCCGCGAGGTGATCGTCGAGACCGGCCTGCGCATCCTGGACCGGGATGGAGCGGCGGCGCTGACCATGCGCCGGGTCGCACAGGACTTGGACACCGGTGCCGCCTCGCTGTACGTGTACGTCGCCAATCGCGAAGATCTGATGGCCGCCATGCTCGACCATGTCCTCGGTTCCGTCCCCGAGCCCGCCGGGGCGAGCTGGCGGGAGCGGCTCACCGAACTGGTCGATGCCACGGTCGCGGCGATGAGCAGGCACGAAGGGCTGGCGCTCGTCGCGCTCGGCGTGATTCCGAGCAGTCCGAACGCCCTGCGGCTGGTGGAGCTGATGCTCGGTTCGCTCACCGCGGCGGGACTGGACGAGCGGACCGCGTCGTGGGCGGTGGACCTGCTGTTTCTGCACATCACCGCGTCGGCGGCCGAACAGAGTGCGCACCGCGTCGGGGGCGGCAGCGAGCAGGAGTACCTCGCCGCGATCGAGCGGCGCTTCGCCGAACTGCCCGCCGACCGCTATCCGACCGTCGTGGCCATGCGGGAGGCTCTGCTGGCGGGCGGCGGTGCGGCGCGCGCGGCCTGGGCCGTGCAAGTGCTGCTCAACGGCATCCTCGCCACGCGGGCGCAGTGAAATTCGCTGGTTCATGTCGTGGGGGTGGACTGACAATGGGCCGGTGATCCGGCCCGCGACGCCCCGAGACCTCCCCGTGCTCCAGGACATCGAGCGCGCGGCGGGTGAGCCGTTCGCGCAAATAGGGATGACGACCGTGGCCGACGACGAACCACCCTCACTGGCGACTCTGCGGCAGTTCCAGCAGGCCGGGCGGGCCTGGGTGTGGACCGACGACGGCATGGCGATCGGCTACCTCGTCGCGGCAGTGGTCGACGGGAACGCCCACATCGAGCAGGTCTCGGTGCGCCCGGATCACGCCCGGCGCCGGATCGGCAAGCGCTTGCTCGACCAGGCCGCCCGATGGGCCGCCGCCGCGGGCCTACCCGCGATGACGCTGACCACGTTCACCGAGGTGCCGTGGAACGGGCCGTATTACGAGCGGCTCGGCTTCCGGTACCTGTCGGCGGGGGAGGAGACGCCGGGGTTGGTCGCGCTGCGCGCCGCCGAGCAGGCCCACGGCCTCGACCGCTGGCCGCGCGCGTGCATGCGCGCGGAACTGTCCGCATGGTCGATGGACTGAGCCGCCCGTACGCGTCGTGCCGTCAAGCGAGGGCGCGTACGGCCGCGGGCGCCGCGGCGGCCCGATCTTCGGCGATCAGGCCGATGCGCGTGCGCCGATCCAGCAGGTCGTCGGCCTCCAGCGCGCCCTCGTGGGACACCGCGAACGCGAATTCGGCTCCGATTACGTCCATTCCGGGCGCGACCGGCTCGGCGAGGGCAGGATCGCGGCGCGCCGCGGCCAGCACGGCGTCCGCCTCACCGCCGTAGCGTTCGATCAGCACCGGCGGCGCGTCGATGCGGTCGCGCGCCGCTCCGGAGACCGCGCCTACCAGTGGTAGCCGCCGGGTGCGGCACGGTGCCGCGGCGAGACGGTTGTGCGCGACGGCGGCGTCGATCACGTCCTCGGCCATCTTGCGGTAGGTGGTGAGTTTGCCTCCCACGATGGTGACGATCCCGCTCGGGGAACGCAGCACCGCGTGTTTGCGCGAGATGTCGGCGGTGCTGTCGTCGGCGGTCTCCAGCAGTGGGCGCAACCCGGCGTAGGAGCCGCGAATATCGGCGCGGGTCAGTGGCTCGCGCAGGGCGGGATTGATGGTGTCGAGCAGGAAATCGATCTCGCCGTCGGTGGCCTTCGGCTCGTCGGGAACCGGGCCCGGCGCGTCCTCGTCGGTCAACCCCAGGTACACCCGGCCGTGCGCGGCGGGGAAGGCGAAGACGAAGCGGCCGGTGCTGCCGGGCACCGGTACGGTGAGCGCCGCGGACAGGCCGCCGAAGGACGCGGCGGAGAACACCAGGTGGGTGCCGCGGCTCGGGCGCAGCCGGATGCTCGGATCCACCTGATCGGCCCAGACTCCGGTGGCGTTCACCACGGCGCGCGGCCGCACCGCCAGGGTCTCCCCGGTGCGCGTGTCACGCAGGGTCGCCGAATTCCCGGTCACGTCGAGCGCTTCGACGCGGGTCAGAATGCGCGCGCCGTTGGCCGCCGCGGTGCGCGCCAGTGCGACGACCAAGCGCGCGTCGTCGACCAGCTGTCCGTCCCATGCCTGCAGCCCGCCGCGCAGGTCCGCGCGGCGCACGGTCGGTGCGAGCCGTACCGCCTCCGCGGCGGCGATGTGCCGGGACCGGGGCAGCAGCGCAGCGGGGGTGCCCGCACCACGCCGCAACAGATCACCCGCCAGGAAACCGGCGCGCACCAGTGCGGCTTGCGTCGTGCCGATATTCGGCAGCAGCGGGACCAGTTGGGGCAGCGGGCGCACCAGATGCGGCGCCGTGGTGCGCATGAGAATGCCGCGCTCCGAGGCGCTTTCGTGGGCGATGCCGACGTGGCCGCTCGCGAGATAGCGCAGGCCGCCGTGCACCAGCTTGGAACTCCAGCGGCTGGTGCCGAAGGCCAGGTCGTGGCGTTCCACCAGCACGGTGCGCAGCCCGCGGGCCGCGGCGTCCAGCGCCGCGCCCGCGCCGGTGACGCCACCGCCGATCACCAGGACGTCGACCTCGGCGCCGTCACCGAGCCGGGA
This sequence comes from Nocardia sp. NPDC004718, assembly GCF_053601535.1. Taxonomy (NCBI): domain Bacteria; kingdom Bacillati; phylum Actinomycetota; class Actinomycetes; order Mycobacteriales; family Nocardiaceae; genus Nocardia; species Nocardia sp. NPDC004718. The sequence continues at coordinate 68,000 of NZ_JBSGCA010000017.1, read as the reverse complement.
CAGATCCGCCGCGCGGCGGGCGGCGTTCAACGCGAAGTCCCCGGTGTGTCCCGGATCAGTGCTCATCACAATGCCTTTCGGATACGGCGAGAAGGGTGCGAAGACGGCTCATCGCGCTTGTCCTCGGTCGTCTCCCGGGCGTGGTCGTCCAGGTACCCGTCGATCGCGCGACGGAGTTCGGTGTCGAGGTGCTCGCCCGACAGCAGCGGCGCGACGGTGCCCGCCGACTGCACCGCGGATTGGGCGATCAGCAGCAGCATCGTGGCCATCCGTTCCGGGTCGCCCCCGCGAATGGAGCCGTCCCGCTGGCCGTCGCGGATACCCGCGGCGAACAGCTCGATCAGAGTGCGCTGGTTGCGCCCCAGCCTGCCGAAGACGTAGGTGAGCATCAGATCGGTGTCGGTACGGAAGATCTTGCCGAACAAGGGATTCGACCGGACCGTTGCCGCTCCCGCGACCACGCCCTCGACCAGCCTGAGGCGCGCGCTGCCCGCCGACGGCATGGTCGCCGCCACGATCCCGCGCAGCTCGCGGACCAGCAGCTCGGCCACCAGCGCGCCGGTGTCCGGCCAGCGGCGGTAGACGGTCGGCCTGCTGACGCCCGCTCGCCGCGCCACTTCGGTGAGGGTGGTGCGGCGCACGCCGAATTCCTCCACGCACGCGCGAGCGGCGTCGAGGATCGCCAGGTCGGTCGCCGAGAGGCGCTCGGCGGAGTCGTCAGGAGCGGTCAAGGTGTCACCACCGGGGGTTGATCGGCCGACGACTGGCGTCGACCGGGGGAATGGTCCGAACCTTCGTTACTGCTTGACAGTCTATGTCAAACTGTAACGCATGGTGGAGACACGGCAGCACGCCGCGGGCGATTCGGCTTCCGCGGCAAAGACCGGCGTGAGCGGGTCGGCGGCGAGTATGGTCTGGGATGCCTGGGGAATCCCGGCTGGGCACCAGCCACTTTCGGAGCGGATCCGTGGTCTGCTGACGCAGGTGTTCGGGGTGTCCGGCGATCCGGTGGCGCGCCGCGATGAGGGCGACGTGCCACTGCGCGAATCGGCGTTGACGCCCGCGCGGCGAGCCGGGTTGGTCGAGGTGGTCGGTTCCGGGAACGTGTCGGCCGACCACCGCGATCGGTTGCGGCACGCAGGGGGGAAGAGCACACCCGATCTGCTGCGCCGCCGGGCCGAGGGCCCGCAGGACGCGCCGGACGCCGTCGTCTTCCCCGCCGACCACGACGAGGTGCTCGCCGTGCTCGCCTACTGCGCGGCGAACGCCGTCGCGGTGGTGCCGTTCGGCGGCGGCACCAGCGTGGTCGGCGGCGTCGAACCCGTGCGCGGTCGCTTCGACGCCGTGATCGCCCTCGATCTGCGCAGGCTGGACACGATCACCGCGATCGATCCGATCAGCGGCACCGCCACACTGGGCGCGGGACTCACCGGCCCGCGCGCGGAGGAACTGCTCGGCGTGCACGGCTTCTCCCTCGGTCACTTCCCGCAGAGCTTCGAGTTCGCCACCATCGGCGGCTTCGCGGCGACGCGATCGTCCGGCCAGGCTTCGGCGGGCTACGGCCGTTTCGACGACATGGTGCAGCGGCTCGAGATCGCCACGCCCAGTGGCACGCTCGTCCTCGGGCGCGCCCCCGCCTCGGCAGCGGGGCCGGATCTGCGTGAGCTGTTCGTCGGATCGGAGGGCACGCTCGGCGTGATCACCGCGGTCACCTTGCGCGTGCACCCGGTCCCGGAAACCGTCGCCTACCAGGCATGGTCGTTTCCCGATTTCGCGACCGGCGCCGCAGCGTTGCGCGCGGTGGTACAGGAGGGTGCGGCGCCGACCGTGCTCCGGCTGTCCGACGAGGCGGAGACCGGGATCAACCTCGCCCGCTCCGGCGATATCGGCGGCAACCCGGTGGCCGGATGCCTGGCCGTCACCACCTACGAGGGCAGTGCCGCGCACGTCGCCGCGCGCAGCGCCGAAGCGGGCGCCCTGCTGGCCGCGGCGGGCGGCTCGGCCCTGGGCGAGACAGCGGCCAGGGAATGGGAGCACGGTCGTTTCGCCGCGCCGTACCTGCGCGACGCGCTCCTGGATGCCGGGGTGCTCTGTGAAACCCTGGAAACCGCCACCACTTGGTCGAATCTGAGCGCGCTGAAGGAGAAGGTGACCGGGGCGCTGACCGATTCGCTCAGGGCGCAGGGGACGCCCCCGCTGGTCATGTGCCACATCTCGCACACCTACCCGACCGGTGCGTCGCTGTACTTCACCGTCGTCGCCAAGCAGTTGGACGACCCGCTGGCGCAGTGGCAGGCTGCCAAACGCGCCGCGGGCGACGCCATCGTGGCGGCGGGCGGCACCATCACCCACCACCACGCGGTGGGCACCGACCACCGCCCCTGGGTGCCGGACGAAGTGGGTGACCTCGGCGTGCGCGTCCTGCGCGCGGTAAAGGCCGAACTCGATCCGGCCGGCATCCTCAATCCGGGAAAGCTGGTGCCGTGACCGAATATTCGCCGGTACGCAAGGTCACCGTGGTGACCAACCCGCGGTCCGGGCACGGCAAGAGCGGCGCGGCGGCGAGCGCCGCGATCGCCCGTCTCCGCGCGGGCGGCGCCGAGGTCGCCGAGGTGTGCGCGCCCTCGGCCGCCGAAACGGTTCGGCAGGTGCGAGATGTCATCGCGGGCGACGCGCCGCCCGATGCCGTGGTCTGCGTCGGCGGCGACGGCCTGATCAACCTGACCCTTCAGGCCGTCGCGGAGACCGGCGTCCCGCTCGGCATGGTTCCCGCGGGCACCGGCAACGACCTGGCCAGGGAACTCGGTGTGCCGACCGACGACCCGCTCGCCGCCGCCGCGCTCGTGCTGCGCGGGCGGACCAGGACGATCGATCTCGGCCGGATCGAGTCGCCCGGCGCGCCGATGTGGTTCGCCACGGTGACCGGCACCGGATTCGACGCGCGAGTCACGCTGCGCGCCAATGAGATGCGCTGGCCGAAAGGCAGGCTGCGCTATACCGTCGCCGCGCTGGCCGAGATCTCCGGGCGCTTCACCGTTCCCTACCGCGTCGAGTTGGTGGACGCGGTGACCGACGGGCTCACCAACCCCGGCGCGGGCTCGCTGCTGGAGACCGAGGCGGTCATGGTCGCGGTCGGCAACACCCGCACCTACGGCGGCGGCATGTTGATCTGCCCGGACGCGATCATGGACGACGGACTGCTCGACCTGACCGTGGTCGGTGCGCTGTCGCGGCGGGAGATGCTGCGCTTGCTGCCCGCGCTGTCGGCGGGAAAACGCCAGAATCACCCGGAGGTCAAGCAGTTCCGCGCCGCGGCCGTCACGTTGACCGCCGCGGGCGCGCCCGCCACGGCCGACGGCGAACCGGCGGGCACCCTGCCGCTCACCATCAGGGCCGTCCCGGCGGCGCTGACCGTCCTGGTGCCCTGAGGCGCACCTGGGCGGCGGTTTGCGCCGGTCGGGCGAAGGTCACGCACCCAAGGCGGTCGACGGCCGCGCGGTCGACGATGACGACCGACCGGGAACCGCGGGCCGCGGATTCCGTCGCCACCACGCTCATCAATCGCCGCCAGCCGCGCACGTGCAGCCGGAAGGCCACGTGATTGATCCGCCGTCCGCGGCTGTGCTGGCCCGCCCTGGCCACCGGCGCGGGCACATCGAGCAGGAGCAGGTGCAATTCACGTCCCGCCGCCCAGCGCGCGATCAGAACGCGCGCCCACCGGAAGGTGGCGCAGTCGTGGATGACGACCGGGCCGTCGACCTCACGCAACGCGGCGCGAACAGCGACGAAGTGCGCCACGTGCACCACCGGACGCCACAGCAGGTACGGCAGCCACCAGAGTTTGGGCCGCCAGCGATTGCGCGCCTGCATCGAGTCGAGTACCAGCACCCCGGCGGGACTATGCGACGGTGCGGTGGCCGCCGCGTCGGCGTCGAAGAATTTGCGCAAGGCGGTGCTCTTACCCGCGCCGGGGACGCCCGCGACGATCAGCGCCGCCGCGGCGGGGTATCGAATCTCCGCGACCGCGCGACCGCGTAGATCGTGCAGTGCGTCCGGGACCAGGATCGGCGGTCGCGGTTCGGGGACGTGCCCGGGCACGGCTTCCAGCGGGGGGTTCACCTCTCCCAGCGTCCGCGGCCGAGACGGGTTCGGCATCCGGGAAAACCCCCGTTTTTCTTGGTGATTCGCCGAGTGAGGTGCGCCTGGGGTGTTCACCCTTCCCAGAGTCCCGAGGTTTCGCCTTTTCGGCAATACTGGACATTTCGGACATTATCGGTTCATGTGGGTTTCCGGCCGGCCGACCGCGCGCGAAGATGCATTCGTTCACCCTGGGACCCGAAAAGGCTGAGAATTTCCACCGGTCCCCGGCCCGCGCTACCGAACCAATGCGGTTGGCGGGTGTCGAATTCCGCGGCTTCGCCGGGGCCGAGCACCAGATCGTGTTCACCCAGCACCAGCCGGAGCCGTCCGGACAGGACGTAGAGCCACTCGAAACCCTCGTGCACCTTCGGGTCGGGCTCGCCACGCTCGGGCGGGATGACGATCTTGAACGCTTGCAGCGGCCCCGGCTGCCGGGTCAGCGGAAGAATGCTGAGCCCGTTCATCTTCCGCGCCGTCGCGTGGACCCGGGGGTCGGCGATCCGCGGTGCGGCCACCAGTTCGTCCAACGGCACCTGGTGGGCCATCGCGATCGGCAGCAGCAGTTCCAGACTGGCTTTTCGCTGGCCGGACTCGAGCCGCGACAGCGTGCTCTTGGAGATCCCGGTGCTTTCCGCCAGCGCGGCGAGCGTGACGTTGCGTCGAGTCCGCAGCGCTTTGAGTCGCGGACCGATGTCGGCGAGGGCTTGGGCGACGCCCGGTGGTGTGGACATGTCACCAGTGCACCGCGTTGTCCCGGATTTGGCAACAATAGTTGCTGATTCGCGCCGAGCGACGGCACGGTGTCGGTGGAGGTGATCGCGGATGAGCGAGACATATGACGTGGTGATCGTGGGTGGCGGCGCGGCGGGACTGTCCGGGGCATTGGTCCTGGCCCGGGCGCGCCGGCGGGTCGCGGTGATCGGAGGCGGCGCGCCGCGCAACGCGCCCGCCGAGCGCATGCACGGGTTCCTCTCCCGGGACGGGATGCCGCCCGCGCAGTTGCTGGCGGCCGGAGCCGAGGAGGCGGCGGGCTACGGCGCGGAGGTGATCTCCGACGTCGTCGTCGGCGCGGAACGGGTGGGTGAGTCGGAGTTCGTGCTGCGGCTGCGGGGCGGTGCGCCGCTGCGGGCGCGCCGCGTGCTGGTGGCTACCGGGCTGCGCGACGAACTGCCACGGCTGCCGGGCGTGCGCGAACGATGGGGGCGCGACGTGCTGCACTGCCCTTATTGCCACGGCTACGAGGTGCGTGACCAGCCGCTCGGCGTGCTCGGCGGGCGGGAACCCGGCGCCTCGGCGCGGGCGGTGCACTTGGCCCTGCTGCTGCCGCAGTGGTCGGACGACGTCATCTTGTTCCCGAACAAGATGACCTTGTCCGACGACGACCGCGCTCACCTCGACGCGCGCGGAGTGCGGGTGCTCGACGGCGAGGTCGCCCGGTTCGTGGTGCGGGACCGGCTGCGCGGAGTGGAGCTGGCCGACGGGCGAGCGGTGCCGAGAAGGGCGATATTCGTCGCGCCGACCTTCCGCGCCAACGACGACGTGCTGGTGGCGCTCGGCTGTGCGTTCGACGACAACGGCTGGGTGGTGACGGACGCCACCGGGCGCACCAGCGTGGGGGGCGTATGGGCCGCCGGTAATGTGAGCAATCCGGCTGCGCAGGTGATCTCCGCCGCGGGCGCGGGCTCGACCGCCGCGATCGCGATCAACGGCGACTTGGTGTCGGCCGACGTCACCGTGCCGGCCCGATAAGGGGAATATCCGGGGTAGAAAATACCGGAAGCTGAGAATTGCTTATGGATTCCGAGTCCGGCCTCGGATCGCCGGTAAGCTACTGGCATAGGCGGAGTGTTCGGTGTCCCTCATCCACCGAAGACTCCGCCTTTCTTTGTCTCCGTCGTGAAATACCGCTCCGCGCGATTCGTCCGGAGCGCCCCGCGGGCCGATATCCCGCCCGATTTCCACGGCGCTGCCGCCCGGCGGATCCGCGGGCAGCGGCGAGCCGGGTCGACCGACCCGAAGTCGGCGCAGCGACGCGCTCTAGAATCGCGGGGTGACCAGCGCAGCCCCTGACAACACGCGTAATCGTGCCGATGCCCTCCCCAAGAGCTGGACTCCCAGCGAGGTGGAGGCCGAGATGTACGAGCGCTGGGTAGCCGCTGGCTATTTCACCGCCGACACCGGCAGCGGGAAGCCGCCCTACTCGATCGTGCTGCCGCCGCCGAACGTCACCGGCACGCTGCACATGGGCCACGCGCTCGACCACACTCTGATGGACACGCTGTCGCGCCGCAAGCGGATGCAGGGGTACGAGGTGCTCTGGCTGCCCGGCATGGACCACGCGGGCATCGCCACCCAGACCGTGGTGGAGAAGCAGCTCGCGGTGGACGGCAAGACGAAGGAAGACTTCGGCCGCGAACTGTTCGTGCAGAAGGTCTGGGATTGGAAGCGGGAATCCGGCGGCGCCATCCAGTGGCAGATGCGCGCGCTCGGTGACGGCGTCGACTGGAGCCGGGACCGCTTCACCATGGACGAAGGCCTGTCGCGCGCCGTGCAGACGATGTTCAAGCGGCTCTACGACGCGGGCCTGATCTACCGCGCCGAGCGGCTGGTGAACTGGTCGCCCGAACTGCGCACCGCGATCTCCGACATCGAGGTCAAGTACGAGGACGTGGAAGGCGAGCTGGTCTCGCTGCGCTACGGCTCGCTCCGCGACGACGAACCGCACGTCGTCGTGGCCACCACCCGGGTGGAGACCATGCTCGGCGACACGGCGGTGGCCGTGCATCCGGAGGACCCGCGCTACCGGGCGCTGATCGGCACCACTTTGGAGCATCCGATCACCGGACGGCAGATCCCGATCATCGCCGACGACTACGTCGATCCCGAATTCGGCTCCGGCGCGGTGAAGATCACACCGGCGCACGACCCCAACGACTTCGAGATGGGTCTGCGGCACGGGCTGCCGATGCCGACGATCATGGACGAGCGCGGCCGGATCTCCGGCACCGGAACCGAATTCGATGGCATGGACCGCTTCGAGGCCCGCGTCAAGGTGCGCGAGCGGCTCGCGCGAGAAGGCCGTGTGGTCGCCGAGAAGCGACCGTACCTGCACTCCGTGGGGCACTCCGAGCGCACCGGCGAGCCGATCGAGCCGCGCCTGTCCATGCAGTGGTGGGTGAAGGTCGAGTCGCTGGCCAAGGCCGCAGGCGACGCCGTGCGCAGCGGCGACACCGTGATCCACCCCAAGAGCCAGGAGCCGCGCTGGTTCGGCTGGGTCGACGACATGCACGACTGGTGCATCTCGCGTCAGCTGTGGTGGGGCCACCGCATCCCGATCTGGTACGGCCCCGAGGGCGAAGTGGTGTGCGTCGGGCCCGACGAGCAGGCGCCCGAGGGCTGGGTGCAGGACCCGGACGTCCTCGACACCTGGTTCTCCTCCGGCCTGTGGCCGTTCTCCACGATGGGCTGGCCGCACGCCACCGCCGAACTCGAGAAGTTCTATCCCACAAGCGTGCTCGTCACCGGCTACGACATCCTGTTCTTCTGGGTGGCGCGGATGATGATGTTCGGCACCTACGTCGCCGAGGACGCCGTGCTGACCACGGGCAAGGGCGGCGCGCGGCAGGTGCCGTTCAAGGACGTGTTCCTGCACGGCCTGATCCGCGATCAGTTCGGCAAGAAGATGTCCAAGTCGCGCGGCAACGGCATCGACCCGCTGGACTGGATCAACGCCTTCGGCGCCGACGCCACGCGCTTCACCCTCGCACGCGGCGCGCAGCCCGGCGGCGACCTCTCGGTGGGTGAGCCGCACGTGCTCGCCTCGCGCAGTTTCGTGACGAAGGTGTTCAACGCGACCAAGTTCGCGCTGATGAACGGTGCGCGCGTCGGCGACCTGCCCGATCGCGCACAGCTCACCGACGCCGATCGCTGGATCCTGGACCGGCTGGACGCGGTGCGCGGGGAAGCGGACGCCGCGTTCGACGCCTACGAGTTCGGCAAGGCGTGCGAGGCGCTCTACCACTTCGCCTGGGACGAGCTGTGCGACTGGTACCTCGAGCTGGCCAAGGTGCAGTTCGCCGCCGACGGCGCGCGCGCGGAAGCGACCCGGCTGGTGCTCGGTACCGTGCTCGACGCGGTGCTGCGCCTGCTGCACCCCGTCGTCCCGTTCGTCACCGAGGCGTTGTGGCAGGCGCTGACCGGCGGCGAGTCGATTGTGATCGCGCCGTGGCCGCAGGCCTCCGGGGTGCCCGCGGACCAGGAAGCGGCGCAACGTATCTCCGACACCCAGCGGTTGATCACGGAGATCCGGCGGTTCCGCAGCGACCAGGGCTTGGCGGACAAGCAGAAGGTCGCGGCCAAGCTGATCGGGGTCGGCGAGGCGGGGCTCGGCGAGCAGGCGGCGTCGGTCGCGAACCTCGCGCGGCTCACCGAGCCGGATGCGGGCTTCGCCGCGACCGCGTCGGTGGAGGTCCGCCTGAGCACCGGGACGGTTACCGTGGAGTTGGACACCTCGGGCGCGGTCGACCTGGACGCCGAGCGCCGCAGGCTGGAGAAGGATCTGGCCGCCGCGCAGAAGGAACTCCATGGCACCGCCGCCAAGCTCGGCAACGAGGCGTTCTTGGCCAAGGCGCCCGACCACGTGGTCGAGAAGATCCGCGGCAGGCAGCAGGTCGCCGCGGACGAGGTGGAGCGCATCGGGGCCCGACTGGCGGAGTTGAGCGGCAAGTGAACCACGAGCCGGAACCGCAATACGGCGACGACGAGGGCCGTGGCGGCGGAGCGCGGCTCGGCTCCGGTCCGTCGCCGGTGGAACTGGCCGAGATGGCGCTGGTCGAGGCGGAACTCGACCAGCGCTGGCCGGAGACCAAGATCGAGCCGTCGCTCACCAGGATCGGCACGCTGATGGACCTGCTCGGCTCGCCGCAGCAGAACTACCCGGCGATCCACATCGCGGGCACCAACGGCAAGACCTCGGTGACCAGGATGATCGACGCGCTGCTCACCGCACTGCATCGGCGCACCGGCCGGATCACCAGTCCGCATCTGCAGCTGGCCACCGAGCGGATCAGCATCGACAACGCGCCGATCACCCCGGCGAGGTATGTGGAGATCTATCGCGAACTGCTGCCCTTCGTCGAGATGATCGACAAGCAGTCGGCGGCCGCGGGCGGGCCCGCGATGAGCAAGTTCGAGGTGCTCACCGGCATGGCCTACGCCGCCTTCGCCGAGGCGCCGGTCGATGTCGCGGTCGTCGAGACGGGAATGGGCGGCACCTGGGACGCCACCAACGTCATCGACGGGCAGGTGGCGGTGATCACGCCGATCGGCTTGGACCACACCGATTACCTGGGTCCGGACCTGGCCTCGATCGCGGGGGAGAAGGCCGGGATCATCAAGCGCGCCCCGGAGAGCCTGGTGCCGCGCGACAACGTCGCGGTGATCGCGCAGCAGGAACCCGAGGCGATGGAGGTGCTGCTGCGCCGCGCCGTCGAGGTGGACGCCGCGGTCGCGCGCGAGGGCTCGGAGTTCCGCGTGCTCGCCCGGCAGATCGCGGTGGGCGGGCAGCAACTCGAGTTGCAGGGCCTGGGCGGGGTGTACGACGAGATCTTCCTGCCGTTGCACGGCGAGCATCAAGCGCGCAACGCGGTGCTCGCGCTCGCGGCGGTGGAGGCTTTCTTCGGTGCGGGCGCGCAGCGCAGGCTCGACATCGACGCCGTGCGCGCGGGCTTCGCGAGCGTCACCAGTCCCGGGCGGATGGAGCGGATGCGCAGCGCGCCCACCATCTTCATCGACGCCGCGCACAATCCGGCGGGCGCGCGGGCGCTGGCCGCGGCGCTGACCGACGAATTCGACTTCCGCAAGTTGGTCGGCGTGGTCGCGGTGCTCGGTGACAAGGACGCCGAGGGCATCCTCACCGCGCTGGAGCCGGTGCTCGACGAGATCGTCGTCACCAGCAACGGGTCGCCCCGCGCGCTGGACGTGGAGACCCTCGCCGACCTCGCGGTCCAGCGGTTCGGCGACGAGCGCGTGGTTTCCGCCGCCACCCTGCCCGACGCGCTGGAGACCGCGATCGCGATCGCCGAAGAAGTGGGCGACGCGGGCGAGATGGTCTCCGGCGCGGGAGTGATCATCACGGGATCGGTCGTCACGGCGGGCGCGGCTCGCGCGCTGTTCGGAAAGGACCCGGCGTGAGCGCCAGGTGCGTGAACCCCGGCCCACTCGACCATCGCGGGACCGAGAACCACCGCATGAGCGCCGGTCACGAGCCCGGCGGATGCCGAGGAGGGCACAGCATGAGCGAACCGGCCGAACGAGACGAGCAGTCGGTGCCCGCGCCCGCGACCGACCCGTGGAAGGGCTTCCGCGGGGTGATGGCGGGCACGCTGGTGCTCGAGGCGATCGTGGTGTTGCTCGCGTTGCCGGTGGTTGCCGACGTCGGCGGCGGCGTGACCTGGTTGTCCGGCACCTATCTCGTGGTGCTCGCGGTGGTGATGTTCCTCGGGGCCGGGTTGCAGCGGCGGTCCTGGGCGCTGCCGTTCAACCTCGGGTTGCAGGTCCTGGTGCTGCTCGGCGCGTTCATCCACATGTCCATCGGCGTCATCGGTGTGGTGTTCGCCGTGGTCTGGGGCTTCATCCTGGTGCTGCGCGCCGACGTGCGCGGCCGGATGGAGAAAGGGCTGCTGCCGAGCCAGCGCATCCAGCGGTCGTAGCCGCAGGGCCGCCCAGGACGCTGCCGGTCGCACTTTTTCCGGCGGAAGTCTCCCTGCCGAGCGCCCGGGAAGCCGATCAGCCCGACCGCTGGTGCGGTGCCCGGAAGTGTGCCGGATAGGCTGTGCGCCGTGACTGAGCAGACGTTGGTACTCATCAAGCCGGACGGTGTGGCCCGTGGCCTTGTCGGCGAGGTGCTGGCACGGATCGAGCGCAAGGGCCTGAAGATCGCCGCCCTCGAGCTGAAGCACGTGTCCGAGGAACTGGCCAAGGGCCACTACGCCGAGCACGCCGAGAAGCCGTTCTTCGGGTCCCTGATCGAGTTCATCACCTCGGGCCCGGTCGTCGCGGCCATCTTGGAGGGCCCGCGCGCCATCGCCGCGTTCCGCCAGATCGCGGGCGGCACCGACCCGGTCGAGAAGGCCGTGCCCGGCAGCATTCGCGGGGACTTCGCTCTGGAGACCCAGGAGAACCTGGTCCACGGCTCCGATTCACCCGAATCGGCCAAGCGGGAGATCGCCCTCTGGTTCCCCGAACTGCCCGCCTGACCGAGTCTCGATCGTCGTGCCCGCGCCGCCGCGAGACCCGCGTTCGCGCCGCGGGCGGGACCGAGTCGAGCGCCGATGGCGAACGCCCGGCGCGCGGTATGGGATACTGGCATCGGCTGCTTTCGACGCCGACTGTTCGTGCAGGTGCTCGAACGAAACGTGACGAGGGCAGCCGGATGACACCACGGTTCGATGCCGATCATCGCTGCCATGGACAAACGGCCTGGTCACCAGGCCCGCTGTTCGTGTAGGCACGCTGGATGAGCGCTCGCGCCGCGGAGTTCAGCCATACAGCCAGGCGCCGCGTGACCAGTTAGCCCGACCGACGCACAACCGAGGAGATAACCGGGCACGCGGGGCGAGACCACTTGATCTCGCGCCCACCGGGTGCGAGTCGAACGGACAGCGCCCCCGCGTCGGCCGCGTCACTCCCGCCGGGAGGGACGCGCCCGGGGGCCCGAGGAGACTTCGTGGCCGATCAAGAGCCGCTGGAAACAACATCACAGGATGCCGAACAATTGCCGGAGCGAATCCGAGTTCACGCACTCGCCAAGCTGCTGGGGGTAACGAGCAAGCGCATCCTGGCCAAGCTCACCGAGATGGGGGCGGACGCGCGCAGCGCCCAGTCGAACGTCGACCGAGCCGTCGCGGAGTCCGTGCGCGACGCCTTGGGGACGGTCGAGGCGGACGCCGCGGCCGAGCAGCCCGCCGCCGGGCAGGGAGAAGCCCCCGTACCGGCGCAGCCGGAGGAACGCGCGCCCACTCGGCCGTCCGTGGCCGGGCAACCGGCTCCGGAACAGCCGAGGCCCGCGGCCGAACGACCCGCGCCTGCCACGCAACCGCCGGCACCCGCCGGTGACGTTCCGTTCTCCGGTGCGGGCGTCATCTTCTCCGCGCCGGACACGGTGTCCACCGCGCAGCCGCCGCTCACCGCCCCAGCCAACCACACGCAGCTGTTCACGCACTCGGTGCGGCCGGAACCGGAGCCGGTGGCTCCTGCGGTGTTCGAGTCCGCCGCCGTCGTGCAGGCGCCGCTGTTCCTGTCGCCGGACGCCGCCTCCGCCGAGGAGGCGCGCAAGCAGCGCCGCGCCGAGCGTGCGGCCCGCCGCACCGACGAGCAGGCTCCCGAGCCCGTCGAGGACGAGACCGAGGACACCGAGGACGAGCGCGAGTCGTCCGATCAGCACGTCGACGCCGAAGGCCAGCCGCGACGCCGTCGCCGTGGCCGCCGGGGGCGCGGTCGCGGCCGGGGCGAGCAGCAGTCCGATGGCGACGGCGAGGGCGAGGACACCGAGACCGACGACGAGTCGGCTCCCGCAGCCGCCGAGTCCGCCGAAGCCACCGAGGCGGCGGAGTCCGCCGAGACCGCCGAGGGCGAGGGTGAGGACGAGGACGGCGTGCCGGAAGGCTCGAGCCGCCGTCGCCGTCGCCGCCGTCGGCGCAAGGTGGCCGGTGACTCGGGCGAGAACGAGCCCGCCGACGACGATCCGCCGAACACGGTCGTGCACGAGCGCGAGCCGCGCAACAAGAGCCGCGGCCGCGTAACGGTCGACGAGGTTCAGGGCATCACCGGCTCCACCCGGCTGGAAGCCAAGCGGCAGCGCCGTCGCGACGGGCGCGAGGCGGGCCGTCGCCGCCCGCCGATCCTGACCGAGTCGGAGTTCCTGGCCCGGCGCGAAGCGGTGGACCGCGTGATGGTCGTGCGCGAGAAGTCGTTCCCGGATCACCCCACCGCGACGCAGGTGGCCGTGCTCGAGGACAACGTCCTGGTCGAGCACTTCGTGACGAGCACAGGTTCCGCGTCCATGGTGGGCAACGTCTACCTGGGCAGGGTGCAGAACGTGCTGCCCAGCATGGAGGCCGCGTTCGTCGACATCGGCCGCGGCCGCAACGGCGTGCTGTACGCCGGTGAGGTCAACTGGGAGGCCGCCGGGCTCGGCGGCAAGGAGCGCAAGATCGAGCAGGCGCTCAAGCCGGGCGACCAGGTGCTGGTCCAGGTGAGCAAGGACCCCGTCGGCCACAAGGGCGCCCGGCTGACCACGCAGATCAGCCTGGCCGGGCGCTTCCTGGTGTACGTGCCCGGCGGCACCTCCACCGGGATCAGCCGCAAGCTGCCGGACACCGAGCGCAAGCGCCTCAAGGAGATCCTGCGCGACATCGTGCCCGCCGACGCCGGTGTCATCATCCGCACTGCCTCCGAAGGCGTCAGTGAGACCGAACTGGCCCGCGACGTGGAGCGGCTCCAGGCGACCTGGCGGACCATCCAGCAGCAGACCGGCAAGGACGGCAACGCGCCCAAGACGCTCTACGAAGAGCCCGACCTGTTGGTCAAGGTCATCCGCGACCTGTTCAACGAGGACTTCTCGAGGCTGGTCATCGAGGGCGACCGGGCCTGGAGCACGGTGGAGAAGTACATCGGCACCGTCGCGCCGGACCTGCTCGCCAGGGTCTCCCGGCACGAGAACAACGGCGTCGACGTGTTCGAGACCTACCGGATCGACGAACAGCTGGCCAAGGCGCTCGATCGCAAGGTGTGGCTGCCGTCGGGCGGCACCCTGGTGATCGACCGCACCGAGGCCATGACGGTGATCGACGTGAACACCGGCAAGTTCACCGGCGCGGGCGGCAGCAACCTGGAGGAGACGGTCACCAGGAACAACCTGGAGGCGGCCGAGGAGATCGTGCGCCAGATGCGGCTGCGCGACATCGGCGGCATGATCGTCGTCGACTTCATCGACATGGTGCTGGAGTCCAACCGCGATCTGGTGCTGCGCCGCCTGACCGAGGCGCTGGGCCGGGACCGCACCCGCCACCAGGTCTCCGAGGTCACCTCGCTGGGCCTGGTCCAGATGACCCGCAAGAAGCTGGGCACCGGCCTGGTCGAGGCGTTCTCCACCACCTGCGAGCACTGCCACGGACGCGGCATCCTCGTGCACAGCTACCCGGTGGAGCCCGGCTCCGGTGAAGAGCCCGCCGCGCGCACCCGCGAGAGCGGTTCGCGCAGGCGTCGTGGCCGGGACAAGGGTGCCGCGGCGGCTCCTCAGCCTGCCAACGGGTCCGGTCCCGCGGCCGAGCACACCGAGGACGACGCGGCCGTCAAACGGGCGCATCCGGTGGCGCTTGCGATGGCCGCGCACCAGTCCGAGGATGCGCCGGAAGCGACCGCGGACACGTTCGCCGAGCCGCAGGTCGCGGACACGGCCGAGGCCGCCGAAGAGCGCGTCGTCACGGGGACCGTCGAGGCCGCGGTGGCGGTGCCCGCCGAGGAGCCGGAGACCGAGCCCGCCGAAGTGGTCGAGGTCGTCGAGCAGGTCGAAGAGGCCGAGTCGGTACCGGCGAAAGAGCCCGCCTCCGAGCCCGTCGGTGCGTCCGTCTCGGATGCCGCGCCGGAGCCGGTCGAGGCGTCTGCTCCGGTCGCCGAGCCGGAGCCGGTCGCCGATACCGTCGCGGCCGCCGAGCCCGTCGCGACGACCGAGAACGGTGCCGCCGCCAACGGGGTGGCCGAGCCGGGCCCGAGCCGTCCGGCTCGTCGCCGGAGGGTTGCCCGTTCGGCCGCCGCGCCCGCCGCGGACAGCTCCGGTGCGGTGTTCGTGCTGCCCACCGGAGACCAGGCGCCCGCGCCCGCGGTCGACTACTCCCAGCCGGAGCCGGTCGAGGTGCCGCAGCGCAACCGGCCGCGCAGGCGGTCGGTCGGCCGCCCGGCGGGCGCGCCGGACGCCGCGAACTGAGTTCTCGCCTACGCCACGTGGCCCCCGCCGGTCCTTCCGGTCGGGGGCCACGGGCGTTCCGGCAGCGAACGCGCGGCAGGGCCGCGGTGCGCGGGTGAACGCCGGTTTGGTCGTCGCGGTAGCCGTCCTGTAATCTTGGACAGTCGCTGCCCGGTGACAACATGTTTTGTCTTCGTGGCCCGGTTCTCGACAGTTCGATACCGAGAGCCACCAGGTGCCGAGGCGGTGGCGATTACCAGACCAGTCGTGTGGCGGTTTCCGGTGGATTCAGACCGGAGGTGTCGCCGCGTGAACGAGTGCCGAGCACTATAGGAAGAAGGGCAGCCGACCGATGGCAACGTACGCGATCGTCAAGACCGGCGGAAAGCAGTACAAGGTCGCGGTCGGTGACCTGGTGAAGGTCGAGAAGATCGAGGGTGCGCCGGGTACCGCCGTGGCGCTGGATCCGGTTCTCGTCGTCGATGGCGCCGAGCTGACCACCGACGCCGACAAGCTGGCCAAGGTGTCCGTGGCCGCCGAGGTGGTCGAGCAGACCAAGGGCCCGAAGATCCGCATCCACAAGTTCAAGAACAAGACCGGCTACCACAAGCGCCAGGGACACCGTCAGCCGCTGACGGTCCTGAAGGTCACCGGCATCAAGTAAGACATCCCGAGGAGAACCAGCTATGGCACACAAGAAGGGTGCGTCCAGCTCCCGGAACGGACGCGATTCCAACGCCCAGCGACTCGGCGTCAAGCGCTTCGGCGGCCAGTCGGTCAAGGCGGGCGAGATCCTGGTGCGTCAGCGCGGCACCCACTTCCACCCCGGCGTGAACGTCGGCCGTGGCGGTGACGACACCCTGTTCGCCCTGGCGGCGGGCGCGGTGGAGTTCGGCACCAAGCGTGGACGCAAGACCGTCAACATCGTGACCCCGGAGCCGGTTCAGGCCTGACCGCCGAACCACTTCCGGATATACAGCGAGCGGGTCAGGGTCTCGGAACCCTGGCCCGTTTTTCGTGTTCGCGAACGAGCAGCCCTCAGTACGACCAGTCCCGAAGGAGGATGATTCGGCGTATGTCCAAGTTCATCGACCGTGTCGTACTGCATGTGCGTGCGGGTAAAGGCGGCCACGGATGCGCCTCGGTGCACCGCGAGAAGTTCAAGCCGCTCGGCGGGCCGGACGGCGGTAACGGCGGCAACGGCGGAGACGTCATCCTCGAGGTCGACTCCAACGTGCACACCCTGCTGGACTTCCACTTCCACCCGCACGCGAAGGCGGGCAACGGCAAGCCGGGCGAAGGCGGCAACCGCGACGGCAAGCAGGGCGTCGACCTGGTGCTGAAGGTGCCCGACGGCACCGTGGTGCTCGACGACGACGGCAAAGTGCTCGTCGACCTGGTCGGCACCGGCAACCGCTTCATCGTCGCCCGCGGCGGCCGCGGCGGACTCGGCAACGCCTCGCTGGCGTCGAAGGCCCGCAAAGCGCCGGGTTTCGCGCTGCTCGGCGAGGACGGCGAAGAACTCGACTTGGTGCTCGAACTGAAGTCGGTCGCCGACGTCGGGCTCGTCGGCTTCCCTTCGGCGGGCAAGTCCTCGCTGGTCTCGGTGCTCTCGGCGGCCAAGCCGAAGATCGCCGACTATCCGTTCACCACGCTGGTACCCAATCTCGGCGTCGTCGCCAGCGGTGAGACCACCTTCACGATCGCCGATGTGCCCGGACTGATCCCGGGCGCGAGCGAGGGCCGCGGACTCGGGCTGGACTTCCTGCGGCACCTGGAGCGCTGCGCGGTGCTCGCCCATGTGGTGGACTGTGCCACGCTGGAGCCGGGCCGCGACCCCGTGTCCGATGTCGACGCGCTCGAAGCCGAACTCGCCGCCTACCAGCCGGCGCTGAGCGCGGACGCCGGGCTAGGCGATCTGGCCGACCGCCCACGCGTGGTGATCTTGAACAAGATCGATGTACCCGACGCGGCCGAACTGGCCGAGATGGTGACCGCGGAGTTCACCGAACGCGGCTGGCCGGTGTTCGAGATCTCCGCCGTGAGCCACGTGGGCCTGCGTCCGTTGACCTTCGCCCTCGCGGATCTGGTGCGCCGCTACCGCGAGGAGCATCCGCAGGCAGCGCCGAAGCGCCCGGTCATCCGCCCGATCGCGGTCGACGAGACCGGATTCAGCGTGCTCGCCGACCCCGAGGAGCCGGGCGGCTTCATCGTGCGCGGTACCCGGCCGGAGCGCTGGGTGCGGCAGACCCAATTCGACAACGACGAGGCCGTCGGCTATCTGGCCGACCGTCTGGCGCGCCTGGGCGTGGAAGACGAGCTGGTGCGGCTGGGCGCGGAGCCGGGAGCGCCGGTGACCATCGGCGACGTGACGTTCGACTGGGAGCCGCAGATCTCGGCGGGCATCGACATGGTGCCCACCGGGCGCGGCACCGACATCCGGCTGGAGCAAACCGACCGAGTCAGCGCGGCCGAGCGCAAGCACGCGTCTCGGGTGCGACGCGGTCTGGTACAGGAAGACGAGGAGTAGGACGTGGACCACGGTCGAGTCGCCGTGCGCCCCCGGTTGGCGCCGTGTCCGGCGGACTCGATCGTTCGCGGCTGGGTCCCGACTATCGTGGATTCGATTGTGGTGCAGGGAGTTCGGTGGCGATGCAGGTGAGGTCTATCAGCGCCGAGGCGGATTCATCGGGCCTGAGCGAGGCGCGGTTGGCGATCGCGGCGGCGCGCCGGGTCGTGGTGAAGATCGGTTCGTCCGCGCTGACCAGCTTGAAGGGCGGCCTGGATACCGCGCGGCTGGATCGGCTGGCCGACGCGGTGGAGGCGCGGATGCGCGCCGGATCCGATGTGGTGGTCGTATCCTCGGGCGCCATCGGCGCCGGCATCGCGCCGCTGGGCTTGACCAGCCGTCCGCGTGACCTGGCGACCAAGCAGGCCGCGGCGAGCGTCGGGCAGCTGGCCCTGGCGCACGCCTGGGGCACGTCGTTCGCCCGCTACGACCGCACGGTCGGGCAGGTGCTGCTGAGCGCCGACGACTTTTCCCGGCGTGAGCACCACCGCAACGCGCAGCGCACCCTCGATCGCCTGCGCTCGCTGGGCGCGGTGGCGGTGGTGAACGAGAACGACACGGTCGCGACGGAGGAGATCCGTTTCGGCGACAACGACCGGCTCGCCGCGCTGGTCGCCCACCTCGTCGGCGCCGACGCCCTCGTGCTGCTGTCGGACGTGGCGGGCCTCTACGACGGTGACCCGCGCAAGGGTGCGGCCACGCTGATTCCCGAGGTGCGCAGCAGTGCCGACCTGGACGGCGTCATCGCGGGCAGCGGCGGCGCGCTCGGCACCGGCGGCATGGCGTCCAAGTTGTCGGCGGCGCGACTGGCCGCGGACGCGGGCGTGCCGGTTCTGCTCGCCGCCGCTTCATCGGCGGCCACCGCGTTGTCCACCGGCACCGTCGGCACCGCGTTCGCCGCGCGGCCGGTGCGGTTGTCCGCCCGCAAGTTCTGGGTCCGGCACGCCGCGGACAGCCGCGGCACGCTGCTCATCGATGACGGCGCGGTCCAAGCGGTGGCGCACCGCCGCAGGTCGCTGCTTGCGGCCGGGATCGTGGGCGTCCGTGGCCGCTTCTACGGCGGCGACGTGGTCGATCTGGTGGCTCCGGACACTCGCGTTGTCGCCCGGGGCGTCGTCGAATACGACAGCACCGAACTGGCGGGCATGCTCGGCCGCTCCACCGCCGAACTCCCCGACACGATGCAGCGCCCCGTCATCCACGCCGACGACCTCGTGAAGGTCTGATCAAGGGTCGTTCGATAGGCCACCGGTACGACCGAGAGGCCAGGAGCGGCCCCACGAGCCGTGCCATGTCGAGGGCCGACGGTCGCGGGCAGCGGTGCCGATCAGAACGGCACCCGATCCCTGGGCGCGACTTGGTCTCGGTTCGCGGTGCTCGAACCGATGCGCGTGACCTAGCGATGCACCGGGCATCCGCCGCGCGCACCTCTGATGGTCCGGGCGAACGATATCCGGCGTCGGCTGGGACCGTGATCTCGTCGTGGGAGCCGCTGTGAGCCGAGTCGGGTGCCGCTCTGCGGCTCGGGCAGATCCGGACGAGTGACCGTGGTGCCTTGTGGCGGTCGAGGTACCTGACCGCCACAAGGAGCGCTGTCGACGGTTGCCGATGTGCCGGGGAGTGGCTCGTGTTGCGGAGAGTCCGGTGACGGGCCCTCAGGACGGGACGACGCCAGGTTGGTTGGTCGTCGGAATCTGCTGCTGGCTGCCGTCCACCGGCCCGGTGACGCCTGGCTGGCCGTTCGGATCGGGCATCGGTACGGCTGGAACGGGAGCCGGTGCCGGTGGCGGTGCCTGCGGCGGGCTCGGCGGCTGCGCAGGGGCTGGGGCCGGGGTTGCGGGCGGCGGCGCGGACGAACTCGGCGGCTGCGTCGGTTCCGGGGCCGGAGGTGGGGGTGGCGGGCTCGGTGGGCTCGGTGGCAGAGGTGGCGCGGACGAACTCGGCGGTTGCGTCGGTTCGGTAGTCGGCGGGGGAGGGGCCGACGAACTGGGCGGTTGCGTGGGCGTCGGAGTCTGTGGCGACGGAGCGGGACTCGGCGGCGCGGTCGTGGACGGCGCCTGCTGTGTCGGCTCGGGTGTCGGCGTGGGCTGCGGCGTCTGCGTGGACGGCGCTTGCTGCGGCGGCGGAGCCTGCTGGGTGGGCGGCGCCGAAGGCGTCTGCTGCGGATCCGGCTTCGGCGTGGGCGGTGTCGAATTATGCGACGGCGCTGGCGATTCCGGTGTGGCGGGCGCGGGTTGCGTTGTCCCCGGCGACCATTGGTTGTTCGGCGATGTCTGCTCGGGCGCCGAGTGTCGCGGCGTGCCGGGGGAGACCGCCTGCGGCGCGGACGGCGCCGTGGCGGCGGGTGGTGCGGGCAGCGCGGGCACCGCGGATCCCGCCGTGGAATAGGCGGGTTTGTAGACCATGTTCATCGCGAGTACGGCCTCTTGGCGCAGCGCCTCCTGTGCCATTTGCGCGTCGATGACGTGCGCCGCCTCCAGCAACTGCGCGATCGCGCCGACCGGTCCCGCAGCGCCGGGCGGCGCCACCGCGAGTTTCACCGCCTCGGCGGCCGCGGCGACCCCGCCGAGGCGGGCGCCCACTTGACCGAGCACCGCGGCCAGCTCGTCGGCCGACGCCGCGATGCTGCGTGCGCAAGCCTGAGCGGCGTCGGCGGCGGCGCCTTTCCAGTCCGCCGCGTCCATCACGCGATCCACGCCGCTGTGGGTGAGTGGGAACGATGTGGTGAGCGCGCCCGCGGCGTCGAGCCAGATGGTCGACGCGTGCAGCACCTGCGCGGGATCGATCTGCTGTGTCTTCGCGTAGATCTCGTCGTGCCGCATCGACTCGAAATGCTCCATCGAGTTGATGTAGGTGGGATCGGAACCGGTCATCGGGGCAACCTCGTCCGGACCGCGCGCAGGGCGGCGGCGCTCGCGGCGTCGGCCTCTTCGAACAGTCCTCCGCTGATCAAGAACGCTTCCTTCATGCGGTAGGCCGCTTCGATGTAGTGGTCGAGCAGCGCCGCCGCGTCACGCGCTTTGTGGCTGAATCCCGCCTGCAACTGCTGGGCGGAGACGAATCCACCGAAACCGCCTAGATCCGCGGCGGATTCGAGACTCTGCTGTAGGTGGATCAGCCGATCGGCCTGCCGTTCGTACATTTCGGCGCACTGCCGAGCCGCCGCCGGATCGAACTGGACGGTCCCGGCCTGCGCGGCCTCCTTGAATCGGGCGATATCGGCTCGGCTGGTATCGATCGTCATCGCTCACCCCTGAGATCGGTCGGTCCGCCCCAGACTAACCGGAAGCCCAGCGCCGGGTCAGCAATAGTCGGCGGCAGCCGTCACGAAAGTGGGCTATATCGGTATGCGCTTTTGCAATTGGGTCGCGATCTGATCGGCGGAGGCGGGCGCGATGCGCACCTCGTCGCCCGCTTTGATCAGGTATCTTCCGTCGTCGCGCACATCGATCCAGGTGTAATGGATCGGCGGGGGCTGGGCCGGTCGATCGAGCCGCGATTCGATCCTGATGTGGCCCTCGGCGGTATGCGGCTCCAGCAGCAACTTGCGAATCCGCGGCGCTGCTTGCTGCCGCGCGGTCACGGTCTCTCGGTCGCGCACGGCGGCCCCGGACGCGACGCGAGCGGGTTCGCGGCCCGCGGGGGTCTTCGGCAGCAGCGCCGCGATCCGCCGGCCCAGTTTGGCGCTGTGGCCGATCGAAATGCGCACGCGGCCACCGAAATCCGGAATCGCGCCGGGTTCCTGCACCGCGAGCACGGCGCGATCGTAGATGGCGGCGGCCAGCAACCGCAGTTCGCCGCCCGGCTGGTGGGTACCGCCGATCGCAACGATCCTGGTATGCGGCCTGGCCAGAATGCGCAGACAGGCCGACAGGTCGGGGTCGGAGCCCAGCGGCAGCCGCTCGGTGAGGGCGATGCGCAACTTCTCGGCGTCGTCCTCGGTTCTGGGCGTCTCCAGGATGCGCAGCGGGTAGGGGTGGCGATCCAGGTCGGTCTCGCGCCAGATATGGGCGAACTCGTCCGGAGTGAAGGTCCATTCCACGGCCGAATCACATCCTCACCGAACCAGCCAATGCTGTTCGTAGCCTAGCGGTCTCGACGCCGGACCGGGGAACTCCCGCGCGGGGACGCCACGGCCTCGCCTGATGGGATCGATATCCACCCTGGAAAAACAGTGGTCGTGCGGCGGTGTCGTGCTCGACCGTTCCGTTCGATTCTGCTGAAATAGTGGAAAGGCACGGCAACGACCGGGTAGGGCTGAGATCTGCCGAGGAGGTATTGCGGTGCACGCCATGATGCGGCGAGTGGGCGCGGGAACCGTTCTGTTGTTCCTCGCGGGTGGCCTCGCCTGGGTCGGAGCCGGCTCCGCCGCAGCGGAGCCCGCGGGCTGCTATGTCGACCGTGGCGTCACGGACGCGGCTGCCTTGTGCCACAGCGGTGAGGGAGCGTCGGTGCTGGAAGCCGAATGCCTCGGTTTCTTCCTGCCGTCGGAGCGGTCCGGGCCGGTGTTCGGCTACTACAGCGGCTTCGAGTCGCGGCAGACGCCGGTCGGCAAGCCGATGCGGGCCACCTGTGTGTCCGACGGCGCCGTGGGGATCGCCACGCTGGCGTTCGTCGTCCCGGCGACGTCGTAGCGCCGCCGATCGGCAACGCGTTCGGCGAGGAGGTTTTTTTCATCAGCTCGGCCTGGCCTCGAGCACGTTGTCCGGGGAAGCCGTCGGTACGCGCCGGATCAGCGTGAATCCGTTCCGGGCGAGGAAGTCGCGGTACTCGGCCTCGGTGCGTTCCCGTCCGCCCGCGTTGACCAGCATCTCCAAGTCGATGTACTTGCTCGGGTGCGGTGCGGTGTGTTCGGGGACGACCAGTTCGACGATCAGCAACCGGGCGTCGGGTTCCATGGCCGCGCGTACCGTGCGGAGGATGCGACCGGCGTCCGGTTCGGCCCAGTCGTGCAGGATGTGCTTGAGAATGTAGGCGTCGCCGCCCCTGGGGACGCTGTCGAAGAAGGATCCGCTCTCCACCGCGCAGCGATCGGCGAGACCGAGCGCAGCGAGCCGAGCGGGGGCCGCGGCCACCACTTCGGGCACGTCGAACAGAATGCCACGCGATCGTGGTGCGCGGCGCAGGATCTCGGTGAGCATCGTCCCTTCGCCGCCGCCGACATCGACCACGGTCGCGTAGCGGCCGAAATCGTAGGCGGCGAACAGCGGCTCCATCGACAGGGTGCCGATGCTGGTCATCGCGCGGTCGAACAGCACGCCGAGTTCCCGGTCGTGCTGGACGTATTCGAAGAACGGCATCCCGTCGAGCTTCACGCCGACCGGTTCGCCGGTGCGCACGGCGTCGACCAAGTGCGACCAGTGGTTGCGGTGCCCGGGCGAACCGAAGAACAACACCGCGTCGCGCAACGACACGTCCGAGTCGCGGCACAGGGCTCGCGCCATCGGCGTCAGCGCGTACCGTCCGTCGCGCCGTTGGGTGAAGATGCCGTGGCTGATCAGCAGGCGCAGCAACCGCCGCAGCGCGTCCTCGTCGGCGCCGACCGCCGCTGCCAGGTCCGCGCCCGACCGCGGCCCCGCCGCGAGTGCGTCGGCCACGCCGAGCGCCGCGGCGGCATGGATGGCCTGCGTGATCCATCCGGCGGCGATCAGTTCCATCAGCGCGAGGTGCCCGGGCACCAGCTTGCGGAACGCGAAGGCCAGGGCGGCGCGCACCGATTCGACGGCCCGTACCAGCGGCAGCGGCGGAATTCTCGGTCGGTCGGACGCCACGGCGACTCCATCCGTCGAAGGTCGGCACTCTGCGCTTGTCTAGGAGGGTACGTCGCGCCCGGATTCGCTGCGCTGTTTCTCTCGCTCGGCGGCGGTGGCGAGATAGTCGCCGAGTTCGCGGCGCAGCGTGACGTCCAGCGAGCGGGCGAGCGTGGCGTGCACCGAGGCGACCGCCAGCTCCCGCATCTTGTTGAGCATCGTTGTGGTCTCGGCGATTTCGCCGCTGGTGTCGGGCATCCAGCCGGGACCGTGCTCGTCGATGATGTGCTGTTTGGCGGCGGTGATCATGATGTGCGTGATGTCATCGATCCGGTCGGCCACCTTGGCGTAGATCTCGATGAGCGTGCGCAGTTCCAGGCCGTACTCGTGCAGTTCGGCGAACGAGGTGAGCAACTGGGTCTCGGTGAACACCACCGTGTCGCCCTCCAGCCGGACCAGCCGCATCTCGCGCAGCCGGTCGACCAGCTCGTCGGCGTCGGCGCCGAGGATGGTGCCGATCAGCTCGCGGGGCACCTCGAAGGTCTCGTCCTTGGCCCAGGACGCCGTCACGGCGTGTTGCAGACCGAGTACCTCGGTCAGGTCCTTGCCGGTCTCCCAGCTGGTGATGAAGTCGGCGATGTGCGCGGTGGTGAAGCCGCGCTGTAGCAGCGCGTCGATCAAGCGCAGCCGCTCGAGGTGCGCGTCGTCGTAGATGCTGGCCCGGCCGTCCTTGCCGACCGGCGGCGGCAGCAGCCCGCGTTCCTGGTAGGCGCGCACGTTGCGGGTGGTGGTGCCCGCGGCGCGCGCGAGGTCATCGATCCGGTACTCCGGCGTCGACCTCACCTCCCTCGCTGCCCACGGCGCCGAAGGACCGGCGGCGCGCTGTAGAACTCCCTGCGGACCGAGTCTATCGTCCGCGCCGCCGGCGCCCCCGGCACTCAGGAAACCCGTGCCACTCGTTGTCGCCGCTGGTCGGCGGTCGATTCGACCACGAGGTAGTCGTCGAGATCGACCTTGCGCAATTGATGGACGTACTGGGTGGCGAAGCCCGGATACATGGTCGCGTTGAAGCCGTCCTCGGTGAGATACCAGCTGTGGCATCCCGAGTTCCAGGTGGTGGCCGACAGTCTCCGCTGAATGGCGGCGTTGTAGCGGTCCTGCCGGTCGCGCCGCACGTCCAGCATGCGCAGGTCCCGATCCAGGATGACGCCGATCGCGCCGACGAGGTAGTCGATCTGAGCTTCCATGTAGACCAGCGCCGAGTTGTGTCCCGGGCCGGAATTGGGCCCGAACGTGAGATACAGGTTGGGATATCCGGAAACCGCGACGCTCTTGTAGGCGTAGGCCCCGCGCGACCACTCGTCCGCGAGAACCCGGCCACCGCGTCCGACCACCGGAACGGGCGTCCCGGTTTTGGAGACGTCGAATCCCGTCGCGAAGACGATGCAATCCGCCTGGTGCTCGATGCCTTCCGCGGTGCGGATGCCGTGCTCGGCGATCCGGGCGATCGGCCAGGTGATCAACTTGCAGTTGTCCCGCTGCAGGGCGGGGTAGTAGTCGTCGGTCATCAGCAGGCGTTTGCAGCCGGCCCGGAAGTCCGGGGTGAGCTGGCGGCGCAGCCATGGATCCTTGACCTGCCTGCGCAGCTGCGCCTTCCCGACCAGCTCGACCACCCTGGTCAGCGGCGTGTTCCAGACCACGCCCAGCGCTACCGACTCGTGGCCGTAGAACCAGGCGCGCCGCGCCAGTTGCTCGGCGGCGGGCAGCCGACGGTAGAGCTCCTTGGTCAAGCCGTTGGTCTGCCGATTGATCCGCGGCAGCACCCAGCCGGGCGTGCGCTGGAACACCTTCACCGAGGCGGCCTTGTCGACCAGTTCCGGGATGATCTGGACCGCGCTGGCGCCCGTGCCGACGACCGCGACCCGTTTACCGGTGAAGTCGTAGTCGTGATCCCAACGGGCGCTGTGGATCTTGTGTCCTCGGTAGGTCTCGATGCCGCGGATGTCCGGAAGACTGGCATTGGCCAGCGGGCCGGAGGCCAGCACGACGGTGCGGGCGAGGACCGGGTCCGCGTGGCCGTCGATCGAGATCTCCCACACTCCGGCCTGCTCGTCGAACACCATGCCGGAAACGTTGTGGCCGAACCGGATGTGCGGACCGAGCTGGAACTCCGCTGCCATCGCCTCGATGTAGCCGAGGATCTCGTTGCTCCCGGAGTAGGTGCGCGACCAGTTCGGGTTCGGCGCGAAACTGTAGGAGTACAGCCGCGACGGAATATCGCACGCCGCGCCGGGATAGGTGTTGTCGCGCCAGGTTCCGCCGATCGCGGTGCCGCGCTCGAGGATCGCGAAATCACGGATTCCGCGTTGCTTCAGCCGGATGGCCGTGCCGATTCCGGCGAATCCGCCGCCGATGACGGCGACGTCGAGGGTATGCGTACTCATCGGATTCCCTGTCATGCCGCGGGCTCGTAGGTCAGTTCCTTCGACCAGGTCGGGTTGTTGCGCAGCAGCGCCTTCGGCACCAACCCGGTGATCTTCACCAGCGCGTCGGCCACGAGGTGGTACGGGTGTCCGCGGTCGATCACCCAGCTGCCGTGCGTCTTCACGATCTGGTACATCGGCAGCCTGCGGGCGAAGTCACTGCGTTCGCCCACGTTCGCGTACCGCTTGAGCGCGCCGTAGAGCTTCTCCTCGTCCACGCCCATCGCGACGATGTTGTCGCGCATCTTGTTCAGCAGCGGCACGTAGCTCAGCACGCCGATGATCAGCGAGGGCTTGGCCCAGCCGCCGACCAGGTCGATGAGCAGCTTGCGCGTCTCCGCGTGTCCCAGCAGGTCCATCACGGCGAAATCGACCGCCAGATGGCGGGATTCGTCGGAGTTGATCTTCTTGAACGCCTCCTGGCAGACCGGGTCCTCGATCTCGTCCATGATGAACTTGATCAGTGCGCCGTCGAGCGCGACCTCGAGCATCGGGATGACGGTGCCGAGGAACGACAGCGACATGTCGTCGGAGTACTTGTCCAGGAAATCGATCACCAGCTTGACGTTGACGTTCGGCTGCGGGATCTCGTCGCCGTCGAGCATGCCCCACCGACGCATCAGCGCCAGCTCGGCGTTGGCGTGCTTCTGCTCCTCGGCGTGGAAATAGCGGTAGATCTCGCGCAGCGTCTCGCTCGGCGCCTTCTTGGCCATCGCCGCGAAGCCGCGCGCGCCGACGTTCTCGATCCACATCAGATCGGCCATGAACGGCTTGAGCTTGGCGTGCAGTTCCGGCGTGATCGTCTCGGCGCCCGGAGCGTCCCAATCGATGTCGGCCAGTGCCCACTGGCGGTCCTTGATCTTGCGGAGCATATCGTCGAAGTCCATCGCGATGGCGGCCATGTCAGACTCCTGTCTTGTCGGTGACCGACGTGCGGTCGGTGGTGGTCGAGTCCTCCTGTGGCAGCAGCCGCTCCAGGAGCCCGAGGGCAAAGGTGTATTGCGCGGGGAAGTACCGCTTGAGCAGCCAGACGACGTGCGCGTCCAGTTGGGGGAGTACGTAGAGCTGCCCGCGGTCGTGCGCGTCGAGGGCGGTGCGCGCGACGCGCTCGGGGGAGAATCCCGTCCAGCGCATGAGGAAGTCGGCCAGCTGCGCCGATTCCTTGGTGATCCGGCCGTCGCGCGCGACGTTCGTGCGGACGAACGTCGGGCACAGGACGGTGACCGCGACTCCGGAGCCGCTCAGCTCGGCGGCCATGGTCTCCGACAGCGACAGCACGCCCGCCTTGGACACGTTGTAGGCGGCCATCGAGGGAGCGGCGGCGAATCCGGCGGCCGAGGCGACGTTGATGATGCCGCCGCGCCCGGCCGTGCGCAGACGTGGAGCGAACACCTCACAGCCGTGCACGACGCCCCAGAGGTTGATGCCCAGGGCCCACTGCCAGTCATCGAAACCGATGTTTCCCACGGCTTTTCCGCCGATGCCGACGCCGGCGTTGTTGATCACCAGGCTGACCGGGCGGTCGAAAATTGTTTCGGCGAAGCGGGCCAGCAACTCCACGTCTTCCCGTTGCGCCACGTCGCAGCGGAAGGCATGCGCGGCGCCCGGGTGATCGCGTTCGATCAGGGCGACCGTCTCGTCGGCGCGCGCCTCATCGATGTCGGCGCAGATCACCCGTCCGCCGCGGGCCGCGATCTCCAGCGCGAACGCCCGGCCGATGCCGCTGCCCGCGCCGGTGACCACGGCTCGCGCGCCGTGCGTGCGCCGGGTGCGGCCCAGGGCCACCAACTTGTCCAATCCGAACATCTCAGCTCACCTTTTCCGTGCCGGAGGTAGCGACCAGCGCCGCGCGCAGGAAGTCGGCGGCGCGGGCGAGAGCCTGGTCGGCCTCGGGCACCACCATGGGAAGGGCCTGGAAGACATGCAGCTGTCCAGGCCAGATCTCGAGTTCGCAGCTGCCACCCGCGCGCCGGACCATTTCGCACAGCGCCTGTGCGTCGGCGCCGAGCATCTCGGTGCCGCCGACCTGCACCAGGATCGGCGGCAACGCGAGACCGTGCGGGATGGCAAGCCGTAGGCGCGCCGCGTCGGCGGCGTGGCCGCTGGTGTAGGCCGCGGGCAGCTTGCTCGCGGCGGCGGCCGAGATCAGCGGATCGGTCCGGACGCGTTCCCGCTCGGCCGCCAGGCTCAGGGTGAGGTCGAGCAGCGGGGAGAACATCGCCACGGCCGCGGGCTGCGGCCGTCGGTGCCGCCCGTTCTCGACCAGCAGGTCCAGTGCGAGATGCCCACCCGCGGAGTCGCAGGCGATCACCAGGTCTTCCGGGGCGATGCCACGGCCGAGCAGCCAGCGGTAGCCCGCCTCGACGTCGTCGGCCGCGGCCGGGAACCGGTGTTCGGGCGCCAGACGATAGTCGGAGAGGAAGACCGGGAGTCCCGTCTCGGCCGACAGCCGGGCCGCGAGCCCGCGATGGGTGCGAGCCGAGCAGATCACGTAGCCGCTGCCGTGGATGTAGTAGACGGCCCGCGTCCCGAACGGCACTCCCGCCGCCCGAACCCATTCACCGCGCACCGCGCCCGACCGGACCTGAGTGACGGAAGTGCCCGCCGGAACTGGACCGCCGACGGCCATCAGGGTGGCGATGAGCTTACGTGCGAACCAGACACCCGGCGGATTCATCGGAACCGCGCAGTTCAGTGGACGCAGGGTGAGCCTGGTAGCTGCCGCGGCCACAGTGGCGCGTGCCGAGGGCGCGGTGGGAACACCGGGAACCGAGGTCCTCGTCGACCTTGTCATGCGCTAAGAATCAGTGATGAATGTGCCAGTTGTCAATGGCACATTTATAGAAGGCTGATTTGTGCCCGCGGCTGAGGCGGTCATCGACATCCTGCTGCTTGTTCCGGATGCCGCCGCCGAAGTCGCCTATCTATCAGCCCTCGAGGCTGCCGGGTATGGGCTGCGTATCCGGCAACCGGACTGGTACCGGCATCGCTGTTTCGTTCGTCGGGTGGAGAGCGGCGCGCGGTGGAACGTGAATCTGCATGCGCTCTCGCGGAGGGCCGGAGTTCGAGCGGATTCTGGCCTTCCGCGACTGGTTGCACGCCCGAGGACGATCGTGCGTATTACGCGCGGACCAAGCGGGAACTGGCGCAGCGTGAATGAAAGTTCGTGCTGCACTAGCCAATGCCGAGAGCGGAGTCATCGAGGAAATCCTCGGTCGAGTGTTGTTCGGCTGACGCACTCTAATGTTGTTGCGCGCGAAGTACCTTCGTCAGTACCCGAGCGCGGGATCGATCGGTGCGAGGAGCGGCCGGCGTTCGATGAAGCGCTCGACGTTCGCCTGGACGTGGTCGGCGAAGGCCGCCAAGCGGAGTTGGGGCGGATTCGAATCATGCGGGGTGATAATGGCATTCGGCAGCGACCAGAGCGGATGGCCCGTCGGGAGCGGCTCGGGGTCGGTGACGTCGAGTCCGGCACCGCCGATCGCGCCGGAGCGCAGCGCGTCGACCAGTGCGTCGGTGTCGACGAGGCTGCCGCGCGCGACGTTGACGATCCAGGAGGACGGCTTGAGCCGCGCGAGTTCGTCCGCGCCGATGAGATGCCTGGTGGCGGGCGTGGCGGGCGCGGCGACCACCACGTGATCGGTGTGCGGCCAGACCCGGCCGAGATGCTCGGCGGAGATCGTCTCGACCGACGGGGGGATGCCGGGGCCGGTGACCGGCCGTCCGCTGCGGTTCACGGCGATGATGTGCGCGCCGAGCGGCACCAGCATCGGGATCAGCGCGCGGCCGATGCCGCCCGCGCCGACGATCGTGACGGTCTTGCCGCGCAGCGTGCCGACGTGGGGAAAGAAGTCCTGCTGCCGCCAGTCCGCCGCGCGCAGGTGCTCGGGCAGGTAGCGGACCCCCGCGAGCAGCAGCATGAGAGCGTGCTCGGCCACGCTGGCCGCGAAAGCGCCTGCGGCTGAGGTGAATCGCACACCGGGATGCCTGGCGATGACGCCCGCGGCGAACCATTCCTCGATACCGGCGGCCGGGAGCTGCACCCATTCCACGCCTGCGGGCAGTCGCTCCGGGAACTCGCCCGGGCCGCCGACCCAGATCAACCCTTGCGCCTCGTCGAGATCGGAGACTGCGGCGCCCGCCTCCACCACAGCCTTCTCCACCAGCGTGGGGGGAGGATCGGCGGGGGCGATCGCGATCGTCACTGCAGGCCGGTTCATGGTTGGACCTCCTTCGGAGCAGTAGGACGTGGTCGCGAGCGGGTGGACGTTGCGACCGTAGCACCGCCGGGCGCGGCGCTAGGCCCCGCTCTGCTCGTCGTCGAGCTCCACGTCCACCTTGTCCCGCTCGGCCCACTCCAGGAGAGGATCCAGGTGGAACACCGCGTCATCCATGCCCGCGTGCAGATCGCCGAGTTCGGCGAAGCGAGCGGGGACGGAGAACATGGTGAAGTCGCGCGGATCGATGTCGGGAATCTCGTCCCAGCGTACCGGGGTGGAGACCGTCGCGGCGGGGACGCCGCGCACCGAGTAGGCGGCGGCGATGGTGTGATCGCGCGCGTTCTGGTTGTAGTCGACGAACAGCAGCTTCGGGTCGCGATCGCGCCGCCACCACGTGGTGGTCACGTCATCGGGTGCGCGGCGCTCGACCTCGCGGGCGAACGCCAGCGCCGCCCGGCGCACCTCCTGGAAACCCCAGTGCGGCGCGATCCGGACGTACACGTGCAGGCCTTTGCCGCCGGAGGTCTTCGGCCATCCGACGGCGCCGATCTCGTCGAGGATCTCTCGCACCACCGCCGCCACCCGCCGCACCCGCGACCACGGGCAGTCCGGCATCGGGTCGAGGTCGATGCGCCACTCGTCCGGACGCTCGGTATCGGCGGCGCGGGAATTCCACGGATGGAACTCGACGGTCGACATCTGCACCGCCCAGATGACGTCGGCGAGCTTCTCGACGCACAACTCGTCGGCGTGCCGTCCGTAGCGCGGGAAGTACACCCGCACAGTCGGAATCCAGTCCGGCGCGCCCGCGGGAAGCCGCTTCTGATGCACCTTTTCGCCCGCGAGTCCTTTGGGGAACCGGTGCAGCATGCAGGGCCTGCCGCGCAACGCGTTGACGATGCCGTCCCCGACGCTCAGGTAGTACCGCACCAAGTCGAGCTTGGTCGCGCCGGACTCCGGGAAGTAGACGCGGTCGGGGTTGGAGACTTTGAGCGTGTGATCGCCGACCTCTAGCTCGATCGCCGACCCGGTGGATTTGCTGGCCACGGGTCGACTGTAGTGGCCGAGCCGAAGGAAATCCGCGCACGAACGCGCGCCGCCGCGACGGATGTCCCATACCGGTCCGCGGCGCCGCACCGCTCTGGTATGCATACAAGTATGAGCAAGGCGACGCGCGTGACCGTCACGCTGGATCCACAGGTGGCCGAGTGGGCCAGAGCGGCCGCCGATCGCCAGAACCGCAGCCTGTCGGCGGTGATCAACGCCGCGCTGCGCACCACGCTCGTGCACGACAGCCTGACCGCGCTGACCATCGACGAGGAAGCCGAACTGGCCGCCGCCTACGACGACGTGGCGATCACCCAGGCCGCCGCAGACGACGACGCCGACGGCGCCGCATGAGACGCGGTGAGGTCTGGCGCTACGCCCCGACCCTCAGCGACGGCACCCCCTTCCCGCGGCGCATGACAGTGGTGCTGGTGTCCGATTCTGCGGTGATCACTTCGCGCTATCGCTGGTTGCAAGTCGTTCCACTGCGCGACGCCGACCCCGGCCACGTGCTGGCCACCCACACCGAGCACGGCTGGGCCGACACCCTGAAACTGCACCGCGCCTACCGGCCCTGGCTCACCGAACACCTCGGCGTGCTCTCCGTGGAGGAAACGGAATCCCTGGACGCGCGCTTGCGGGCGACGTTGAGTCTGTGACTTCGGCCGCGACTTCGTCGCGACGTTTTCGTGGGCACGGAGACGTCGGTGCGGGCAGGATGCCGGGATGAGGTCTTCGGGTGACGACGAGTCGCTGATCTTGGGGCTGATCAACGAGTTCTGGGTGGCGGTGGAGCGAGGGATCCCTCGTGAGATGGCTGCGTTGATGTGCGCCGAGGAAGCCGAGCAGTTCTTGGACAATGTGCCCGATCCCGACTATGACGACCCTACTGGTGAGCCGATCGGTGAGCCTACTTTCGAGGTTTCGGGCATCCGCCTCTTCGGAGATGTCGCCTTCGCGCGAATCATCCATTCACCGGAGAACGTCGCTACTCTCTTTTTCCGGTACGAAACCGGGAGATGGACGGTGTGCGCGGACGCTGACGAGGACCTGTCGTTGGAGCAGCTCGAGGACGACGTGTGGCCCACGATGCCTGCGGATGCGAGCGGTCTGACGTGGACTCTGTACGAGTTGCGGCGCAAGCCGATCGGGCGTCTGACCGACGAGGACGTTCGTTGTCTTCTGCAACAGAACGAAGGCGTCGATGTCCTACTGCCGCGTGTGTTACACCAGTTGCAGTGGAATCCGCTGGCCGGAGGCGACCTTTTTCCTGGTGACCTGCTGGTCGCGGCGCTCCGAGTCGGCCAGGAACATTGGAGGCGGGACCCGGTCGCGGTCACTCGCATACGAATCGTCATCGACGAGATCCGTGACCTGGGGGATTTGACCGAACACGGTGCGCCGCACGAAGAGATCTGGAACCGCATCACAGATTTTCTGATCGATCTGCCCGGCAACAACTAGCAGCACGCGTTCGCTGGGTGTCGCCGTTATGTCGGTGTGGCCAAGGCGAAGGGGAGGATGGCGGCGGCGCCGGCCGCTCGGAGGGCGTGGGCGGCGACGGTGAAGGTCCAGCCGGTGTCGGTGATGGCGTCCACCAGCAAGATCGGGCCCGGTACCCGGGTCAGGTCGGGGATCTCCCAGGAATCGAAGAGTCCGGCGACGCGATGCGCGGAGTTCGCCGCCGAGACGGGCGGTCGGTCCGGGCGGGTGCGCAGCGTGCCGAGGTCGTGCAGGCGGCCGACGTCGGCGAGGCGGGCGGCGAGGGTGGCGGTGAGCACGGGGTGGCGTGGCGATTCCAGGGCGAGCACCGAGGTCGGGCGGGCGGCCCAATCCCACTCGCGCAGAACGGCGACGCAGGCGTCGAAGACCGCGTCGGGAACCGGGTCGTCCGGGCCGTCGAGCAGCGCGCGCAGTCGCTGCCCCCAGCCGAGGTCGGTCAGCCTGCCGAGAACACGACCGGTCTCGGCTCCGCCGGAGATCTTGCCGGACAACGGGATTCCCAGCTTGGCCATACCGGTGGGCCACTGCTTGCGCGGCGCGAGGTCGAGGCCGGGACGATCGAGCCGGGCCTTGGTCGCGGCCACCGCGTCGGCGGCGACAGTGCGGTCGGGGCGGTGGCCGGTGCAGTTGTCGCAGCGGCCGCAGCCGGGCGAATCCGTGGACAAACCCGGGTCGTCGAGCTGGCGACGCAGGAATTCCATGCGGCAACCGGCGGTCGATTGATAGTCGATCATGGCCTGCTGCTCGGCCTCGCGGGCGATGGACAGGCGCTCGTACCGTTCGGTGTCATAGGTCCACGGCCGGCCGGTGGCGATCCAGCCGCCGCGCACGCGGCGCACCGCGCCGTCCACGTCGAGCACCTTCAACACCATCTCCAGCCGGGAGCGGTTCAACTCCACCAGCGGTTCCAACGCCGCGGTGGACAACGCCCGGTCGGAGTCCAGCGCGTCGAGGACGGCACGCACAATGTGCTCCCGGGGAAAGGCGACGGAGGCAAAGTAGCTCCAGATCCGCGCGTCCTCGGGGCCGGGAAGCAGGATCACCTCGGCCCGGTCGGTGCCGCGCCCCGCGCGTCCCACTTGCTGGTAGTAGGCGATGGGCGAGGACGGCGCACCGATGTGCACCACGAATCCCAGATCGGGTTTGTCGAAGCCCATGCCGAGCGCGGAGGTGGCGATGAGCGCCTTCACCTCGTTGTTCAACAGTGCCGCTTCGAGCGCCTCGCGTTCGGCCGGGTCGGTCTGGCCCGTATAGGCGGCGACGGTGTGGCCGTGTGAGTTCAGCACGTCGGCCAGATCGTGCGCGGCGGCGACGGTGAGCGTGTAGACGATGCCGGAGCCGGGCAGCCGGTCGAGGTGCCCGCCGAGCCAGGCGGTGCGCTCCACGGCATCGTCGAAGCGGACCACCGACAGGTGCAGCGACTCGCGATCCAGCGTGCCGCGCAGCACCAGGGTGTCGGTGCCGATCTGGGTGGCGACATCGGTGACCACCCGGTCGTTGGCCGTCGCGGTGGTGGCGAGCACCGGGACGTCCGAGCCCAGGTCGGCGATCAGCGTCCGGATGCGCCGGTAGTCCGGCCGGAAGTCGTGGCCCCAGTCCGACACGCAGTGCGCTTCATCGATCACCACCAGCCCGGCGTCGGCCGCGAGCCGGGGCAACACCTGATCCCGGAAATCCGGGTTGTTCAATCGCTCCGGGCTGACCAGCAGCACGTCGACCGCACCGGCGGCGACCTGTGCGTGGATCTCGTCCCACTCGGTGACATTGCCCGAGTTGATGGTCGCGGCTACCACTCCCGCGCGCTGCGCCGCCGCGACCTGGTTGCGCATCAGCGCGAGCAGCGGCGACACGATCACCGTTGGCCCGCGCCCGGCCCTGCGCAGCAGCTTGGCGGCGATGAAATACACCGCCGACTTGCCCCAGCCGGTGCGCTGCACGACCAGCGCCCTGCGCCGCCGTACGACGAGCGCTTCGATCGCGGTCCACTGATCCTCCCGCAGCGCGGCTCCAGCCCCGGCCAGCTCGCGCAGCAGCTGTTCGGCGTGCTCGCGCAGGTCGGGGGCCGTGAGGTCGATCGGAGACGCGTCGGTGGCCGTGGTCATGCGGTCCATCGTGCCCGACGCCACCGACAGGCGGCGCCGGGGCGCCGGTGCGGCGATCGGTCAGCCGCGCGCGGCGCCTTCCGGCCACACGATCTCCACCGGCACGGCACTCGCGGGGGCGGGTGCGCATCCTCGACGTGAGGCCGTGATCAGGCGGATCGCGCGGTAGCGGCCGCCAACTCGGCCAGCCGGGCACGGACCAGATCCGGACGTTCCTCGAGAATGAAGTGGCCGCAGCCCCGCACCGGTTCCAGGCGGTAGTCGTCGGCCCGCGCGGTCTCCTCGGCGGCGAGCGAAGGATGGACCGCCGCGTCCTCGACTCCGAACAGGGTGCGGATCGGAATCTTCGCTCGACGTCGTTCGCCGTGTCCGGCCGAGCGCGGAACTTCGCGCAGCAGGAAAGTGCGGTAGGTGTCGGTCGCGGTGCGGGCGCAGACGGGGTCGCGGAAACGGTCCGCGTAGACGCGAATCGCCTCGGGTCCGAACTTCTCGCGATCGCGTACGGCGCCGGCGAAGACGAGGTCCAGGAAGCGGGTGTGCTGGTGCAGGTAGGTGCCGAACGCCGCGACGGCGGGTTGATACAGCAGGAACCGCCACGCGTGCGGGAGGAAAGTGCGCGGCGTCTGCCACGGGTGGGCGATGTTGAGCGCCAGCAGCGCGTCGAATCGCTCCGGCTCGCGCAGCACGAGCAGGTGGGCGATGTAACCGCCCCAGTCGTGGCCGACCAGCAGCACGCGCTTCAGGCCGAGCGCGTCCAGCAATGCCAGCAGGTCGGAGGCGACGTCGTCCTTGGCCCAGCGGTGCGGCGCGGGACCGGACCAGCCGTAGCCGGGTAGGTCGGGCGCGATGATCCGCAGTCCGTCCGGTGGGTCGGCGAGCAGGTGACGATAGGCGTAATGATGCTCGGGCCAGCCGTGCAAGGCCAACACGGGGCGGCCATCCGTCGGCCCCGCCTCGGTGACGTGGAAACGCACCCCGCGAGCGGTGGCATAGGAACGTCGCACGCCGGGGATCTCCGGCGGACCGGCCGCCGGGTCGGACCCGGGAAAGGGTGAGAAGAACGAAGGCCGCCAGGGCATATCCGATGGTATCCAGTACGCCGCCGAGACATCCAGAGCGAAACAGCTCCCGGCGATGGACAATGAAGGCCTGAATCCCCGGCGCGGGGACCGGGGAGGAGGCAGCGGTGTCGAGCCACATTCAGCCGCCCGCGGGGTGGGCTCCGCCGGGCGCCGAGTTCCGGACCGGCAACAACGTCTCGCGCACTATGACGGGCACGCTCGTCTGCTTGATGGTGACGCCGATCGGGATCGGCTCGGCCGCTCATGGCGGCCTCGGCACCCGGCAGTGGGTGATCCTCGGGGACGAGGGGGACCGCTGGAGCTCGAACGCCCAGATGATCGGTGGTGCGTTGCTGTTGTTCCTGGTGGCGCTGCTGGCCGCGTACTCGCCTGCGGGCACTGTGATCGCGGGCCTGGTGTGGGGTCTGCTGCCGGGCGCGGTGCAGTTGTTCTTCCCTCATGACCTCTGGCGTCTGATCGAGCAGGCGCCAGGGCTGTCGGAGGAATGGAGTCTGGCCCTCTACAACTGGGTGCTCAACGGATGGGGGCTGGTACTCGGCATGTTGCTCATCGGAGCCGGGTTCGCTGCCACCCTGCGGCGCTGACCGCGGCTGCGCACCGGGCGAGTCGGTCCGCCCGGCGCGCAGCCGACGTTCAGCCCTTGACGCAGAGCACCTGGTGCAGCGTCGCGACCACGTCGACCAGGTCCCGCTGTGCATCGATGACCTCGTCGATGTCCTTGTACGCGGCCGGGATCTCGTCCACCACGCCCGCGTCCTTGCGCGACTCGACACCCTCGGTCTGGGCAATGAGATCGGCCACGGTGAACTGCCTCTTGGCCGCGTTGCGGCTCATCCGCCGTCCCGCGCCGTGCGAGGCGGACTGGAACGACGCCGGATTCCCCTTGCCGCGCACCACATACGAGCGCGTCCCCATCGAGCCCGGAATCAGCGCGAGATCGCCGTCGCCCGCGCGCACGGCGCCCTTCCGGGTCACCAGCATCGGCACACCGTCGACGATCTCCTCCGCCACATAATTGTGATGACAACTTATGGGCTGCTCGAAACGCACTCCGCGCTCGGCGAATTCGGCGGCGACCGCACGGCAGACCAGGGCGAGCATCACCGCGCGGTTGCGCGCCGCGTACTCCTGCGCCCAGGTGAGGTCGCGCCGGTACGCCCGCATCTCCGGCGTGCCGGAGACGAAGACCGCCAGGTCGCGGTCGGGCAGATCGACGTTGTGCGGCAGCGTGCGCGCGATCGAGATGTGCCGCTCGGCGAGTTCCTTGCCGATGTTGCGGCTGCCGGAGTGCAACAGGATCCATACCCGGTCGTCCTGGTCCAGACAGACCTCGATGAAGTGGTTGCCACCGCCGAGCGTGCCCATCTGCTTGTGCGCCTTCGACTCTCGCGCCTGAACCCGGCTGTCCAGCGCGCCGAACGAACCCCAGAACCGGTCCCAGCCCGCGCGCAGCGTCGCCGTGCTCGCGCCGAGCCCCGCGACCTGGCCGCCGAGCCGGGTGACGTCGACGGCGTCGTGATGCGCCTGGAAGCCGACCGGCACCGCCGCCTCGATGCGCGACCGCAGCGAACGCAGGTTGTCGGGCAGATCCGCCGCGGTGAGATCGGTGCGCACGCTCTCCATGCCGCACCCGATGTCCACGCCGACCGCAGCGGGGGCCACCGCGTCCTTCATCGCGATCACCGAGCCGACCGTGGCCCCCTTGCCGAGGTGCACGTCCGGCATCACGCGGACGCCGTGGACCCATTTCAGCGCGGCGATGTTGCGCAGCTGCTGGAGCGCGGCCTGCTCGACCTCGTGCTCGTTGGCCCACATCAGCGTCTGCGCCTTGGTGCCGCGCAGCTCGACGGGAAACATGGTGTCGATCCTTCCGTTGGTTATGCCATCAACGGTAGGTACCGAGGACACCCGGCGCACCCGAATATCCGACCGCCCGGAATGGTAGCGGTCAGCCGGCCGCCTGCTCGAACCGTGCGCGATAGACGCGCTCGGCGTTCCCGTGGGCGATGGCGCTGACCAGGGCTTCGGCGTCGGCGGTGGTGATCGCGTCGTCGGCGAGCCACTCGTCGACGAGTTTGCCGAGACCGCGCCGCCAGAGCAGGGCGCCCAGGTAGTGCAGTTCTGGGAGCCCGTAGCCGTCGGAGGAGTAACACAGCGCCCGAAATGGGGCGAGCTCCAGCGTCTCGGCCAGCACGGCCCCGGCCCGCTGTCCCACATAGGGGATGGTCAGGCCCAGATCCAGATGGACGTGCTCGAAGACGTGCGCGAGGTAGGCGGCATGGCGGTGGAAGGGCCAGCAGTGCAGCAACATCACCGACAGCCCGGTGCCCGCGGTCCGGCGCAGGAAGTCGGTGAGCAGCAGCGGGTCGCCGTGCCGCAGGTGCAGGTCCGGGTCACCGAATCCGGTGTGGAATTGCAGCGGAAGACCTAGTTCGGCGCCGATGCGCGCGCCGAGGCCGACCAGCCAGCCGAGGACGTCCGGATCGGTGAGCCGGTGCTCGGGCGCGAAACTGGTCGGCGGGTGATCCCGCGGCGGGAAGTCCAGACCGCACCGGTAGGCCACGATCGTCTTCAACCCGACGGCGCCGACCGCCCGGGCGCGCAGCTCCTCCTCGATCCGCTCGTACACCCCGGACACCGCGCCGACCTGCGCGACGACTTGCTCGGCCACTTGCTCCAGCCGCACCACCTCGCGCACCTCCCCGCCAGCCAGCTCGATGAAATCCGCTGCTCCACCACCGATTCCGGTGTCCAGAAACCATCGGCTCACCCCGGTGGCGCGCAGCAGCCGGGCGGACACCTCGCGCGCGCCGAGCCGGGCGCGATGACGGAGGTAGACGTCCGGGCCGACGTGGGCGGGCAGATCGAGCGCCGGGGCACACCAGCGGCGCACGGCGAGCCCGATCGCGGAATCGAAACTGCCGTGCGCGCCTTCCCCGAGCAAGCGCTCGAAGCCGGGCCGATCCAGGTTCTCGGTGTGCACCCCGTGGCAGTGGTGGTCGGTGAGCCGGACACCGTCGGTGAGCATGTCAGAACCGCCAGCGGGTCAGGGCGACCAGCTCTTCGGCGCTCGCGGCGGCGTACCGCTCGGCCTCCGCGCGGCGCACGGTGAGCAGGGCGTCGTGTAGTTCGACGCCCATGGCGTCGGCGAGCACCGTGGACGCGGCGAGGTGGTCGGCGGCTTCGGACGGGGTGGTCGGCAGGCGGCGCACATTCGATACCATGCGTGCCTCGGCGTCGAAAGTCGCCGGATCACCGGTGATTTCGACCGGAAGACGTAGCTGTTCGGCGACACCGGCGAGCCCGGCGGCGATCACCGACCCGACGATCAGGTACGGGTTGCCGGTCGCGTCGAAACATTTGATCTCGGCGTTGGCCGCCCACGCCTCGGTGCCGCGCACCCCGGTGACGAACCGCAGCGCGGCCTCTCTGGTCTCATGGCCCCAGCACTGCCAGACCCCCGCCCAGCGCGACGGCTCCGACCGCAGGAAGCTGGCCGGATTGCCCGCGCCGACCGCGACCAGCGCGGGCAGTTCGCGCAGCACTCCCGCCAGGAACGCCTCGCCGGTCCGCCGCATTCCGTGCGGGCCGTCGCCGCCCGCGAACAGCGGTCCGTCCTCGTCGGTCACCGAGAGGTGCAGGTGCGCTCCGGAACCGGCGCCGCCCGGTTCGATGCACGGGGCGAGCAGCGCCCGCCAGCCATGCCGCGCGCTCACCTGCCGGATCGTGTGCCGGACCAGCACGGCCTCGTCGGCGGCGGTGACCGGCTCGGACGGTTCGACCGACAACTCCAGTTGCGCGAGCGCGTATTCGGGATGGAACTGGGCGACGGTGACGCCTTGGCGCTCGAGTGCGGCGACCAGGTCGGCGGCGTAGTCGGCCACCTGCCCGAGCCGCACCAGTCCGTAGGCGGGGCCGTGGATCGCGGGTGTGAAGTCGTCGGTGTCATCGGCGCGGCCCACCGCCCATTCGGTCTCGAACGCCATGGACAACCGCAGTCCGGCGGCCTGCGCCGCAGCCGTCTGGCGTGCCGCGAAGTGGCGCTGGCAAGGGGCGAAGCGGGTGCCGTCCTGGGTGTATTTGTCCGTGGGCGCCCACGCCCAGCCGGGCTGGCAGGCCAGTTCGGTGAGCATGCTCAGATCGGGGACGAGTCGCAGATCGCCGTCGGGCCCGCCGAGATAGCGCCCGATCGCCATCAGGTCGTCGAAGGCGAAGGTCTCGAAGCACGGCGACACCCCGACGCCGTACCGGGATGCCCGATCCAGCCGCTGGCTGGGGACGGTTTTCACGCGCGTGATGCCCGCGTTGTCCACGAAGCTCAGCGCGACCATGGCCGCGTCCAGCCGCTCGATCGGCGCGGTGTCGCCCTCGGCGGGGATGCGATCCGGCGTGGTGGCCATGCCCATCACGATATCGGCTCGGGCGCAGCGGGAGCCGTCGCGGCGCGTGTCGTCACTCCGCGGCGAGGGCGGCGGTGATCTCCTCACGGGCCGGGATCGAACTGCTCGCGCCCAACCGGGCCGTCGCCAGAGCCCCGGCCGCGCAAGCCCAGGTCAGCGCCCATTCCGGCCCCCGATGCCAGGCTGCGGCCAGCGCACCGGTGAAGGCGTCGCCCGCGCCGGTGGTGTCGACGACATCGACCCGCGGGCTGGGCCGGGACAGGCGAGCGCCGTCCGGTCCGCGATAGTCCGCGCCCGCCGCCCCGCGGGTGACGACCACGTGCGCGACGGTGTCCAGGTCCGCGCCCAGCTGCTCGGCTTCGCCGGAATTCACTACGGCGACATCGATATTCGTCCAAAGATCGGCGGGCAGCGGACGGGCCGGCGAGGGGTTCAGCAGCACGGTGGTGCCGTGCGCGCCGGCGTGGCGGGCCGCGGCGGCGACCGTTTCGACCGGAATCTCCAGCTGGCACAGCAAGATATCGGCGGCCGCGATCGCCGCCAGGTCGTCCTCGGTCAGCTCGGTCATCCGCGTGTTGGCGCCTCCGACGACGATGATGCTGTTCTCGCCGTCGTCGTCCACCACGATCGTGGCGATGCCGCTCGGCCCGGCGACCGTGCGCAGCCGGTCGGTGAACACCGCGGCGTCCATGAGGGCGGCGCGCAGTTCACCGGCGAAGACGTCGTCGCCGACCGCCCCGAGGAAGCGGACCTCGCCGCCCGCCCGCCGCGCCGCGATCGCCTGATTCGCGCCTTTCCCGCCGGGCACCATGGCGAATCCGCTGCCGAGGACCGTCTCACCGGGGGCCGGTCTGCGTGCGGTCGTAGTGATCAGGTCCATGTTGACGCTGCCGAGCACCACGATGGCGGGAGCGTCCGATTCGACCGTCATAGCGCCGGACGGTAGTCGCCCGGCCCGGGTCGCGCACGTGACCGCGCGCGCGTCGCAGCGGGTGGAATCGGCGGTGTACCCGGTGCGTAGGCTGTACCCATGACGGTAGGAACGACCACCCAGCCTGATGTTCGCGAGGTGGTGCACGAGGCCGCGCGCAAGGCCAGGGTCGCGTCGCGAGCCCTCGCCCAGCTGACGACGGCGCGGAAGAACGACGCCCTGCATGCCGCCGCCGACGCGCTGCTCGCCGCCGCCGATCGCGTGCTGGCCGCCAATGCCGAGGACATCGCCGCGGCGCGGGCCGCGGGCACCGAGGAGTCACTGCTGGACCGGCTGCGGCTGACCAAGCCCCGCATCGACGGCATCGCCTCCGGGTTGCGTCAGGTGGCGGGACTGCCCGATCCGGTGGGTGTGGTGGTGCGCGGCTCGACCCTGCCGAACGGCTTGGAGATCCGGCAGGTGCGAGTGCCGCTCGGCGTGGTCGGCATGGTGTACGAGGCCAGGCCGAACGTCACCGTCGACGCGTTCGGGCTCGCGCTGAAGTCCGGTAACGCCGCCCTGCTGCGCGGCTCCTCCTCGGCGGCCCGCTCCAATGCCGCGCTCGTCGCGGTGCTGCGCGAATCGCTTGCCGCGCAAGACATTCCGGCCGACGCCGTGCAGTTGCTGCCCAGCGAGGACCGTTCCAGCGTCACGCATCTGATCCAGGCCCGCGGCCTGGTCGACGTGGTCATTCCGCGTGGCGGCGCCGGGTTGATCAACGCCGTCGTGCGTGACGCGCAGGTGCCCACCATCGAGACCGGCACCGGCAACTGCCACGTCTACGTGCACGCCGCCGCCGACCTGGAGATGGCCGAGCGGATCCTGATCAACGCCAAGACCCGCCGTC
Organism: Nocardia sp. NPDC004718; assembly: GCF_053601535.1. Taxonomy (NCBI): domain Bacteria; kingdom Bacillati; phylum Actinomycetota; class Actinomycetes; order Mycobacteriales; family Nocardiaceae; genus Nocardia; species Nocardia sp. NPDC004718. Next base: position 25,924 of record NZ_JBSGCA010000017.1, on the reverse strand, counting down.
CCAGCGTGTGCAACGCGGCCGAGACCGTGCTGATCGACGCGGGCATCGCGGACACGGCGCTGCCCCGGCTCACCGAAGCGCTGGAGCGTTCCGGCGTCACCATCCACGGCGACCTGCCCGGACAGGTTCCGGCCACCGAGGCCGACTGGGGCGAGGAGTACCTCACCCTGGACATCGCGCTCAAAGTGGTCGACGGCCTGGACGCGGCGGTGGAGCACATCAACACTTGGGGCACCGGCCACACCGAGGCCATCGTCACCGGCGACCTCGCCGCGGCCCGCGAGTTCACCAGCAGGGTCGACGCCGCCGCCGTGATGGTGAACGCCTCCACCGCGTTCACCGACGGCGAGCAGTTCGGCTTCGGCGCCGAGATCGGCATCTCCACCCAGAAGCTGCACGCCCGCGGCCCGATGGCCCTGCCGGAGCTGACCTCGACGAAGTGGATCGTCTGGGGCGAAGGACAGATCCGGCCCGTCTGACCGGCGTGCGCGGCGGCCGATGCCGAGTCGGCGCCGGCGCCGCGCTGCCGTAGCGTGGGGAATGGTTCGGAAGGAAGGTGCCGGGTGGTGTCGGAGAGCGCAGTACAGGAGCCGATCTTCACGTCGGTGGACGACGTGATCGAACGGTTGGCCAGCACGGGCTACCTGGCGGACAAGGCCACCGCCACCTCGGTGTTTCTCGCCGATCGGTTGGGCAAGCCGTTGCTGATCGAAGGACCGGCTGGTGTCGGCAAGACGGAGCTGGCGCGGGCGGTCGCGCAGACCTCGGGCGCCGAGCTGGTGCGATTGCAGTGCTACGAGGGCGTCGACGAGGCCCGCGCGCTGTACGAGTGGAACCACGCCAAGCAGATCCTGCGCATCCAGGCGTCCAGCGAGAACGACTGGGAAGAGACGAAGGCCGACGTCTTCACCGAGGAGTTCCTGCTCTCGCGCCCGCTGCTGACCGCGATCCGGCGCACCGATCCCACGGTGCTGCTGATCGACGAGACCGACAAGGCCGACGTCGAGATCGAGGGCCTGCTGCTCGAGGTGCTCAGCGACTTCGCGGTGACGGTGCCGGAGCTGGGCACGATCACCGCCAGCCGCAAACCGTTCGTGGTGCTCACCTCGAACGCCACCCGCGAGCTGTCCGAGGCGCTCAAGCGTCGCTGCCTGTACCTGCATCTGGATTTCCCGGACGAGGAGCTGGAGCGGCGCATCCTGGCCAGCCGGGTACCCGAGCTGTCGGCGGCGGTCGCCGCGCAGTTGGTGCGGATCGTGCACGTGCTGCGCGGCATGCAGTTGAAGAAGCTGCCCTCGGTCGCCGAGTCGATCGACTGGGGCCGCACGCTGCTGGCGCTCGGCTTGCGGGATCTGGACGACACGACCGTCCGCGCCACGCTCGGTGTGGTGCTCAAGCACCAGAGCGACCACCAGCGCGCGCTGGCCGAACTGAAGCTGGCCTGAGCCATGGCGACCGGGCCGGTCCCCGCCGATGTCGCCGCACTGAGCGCGCCACACGGTATTCCGGGACATCTGGTCGGCTTCGTGGAGGCGCTACGGGCGCGCGGGATACCGGTCGGACCGTCGGAGACGGTGGACGCGGGCCGCGTGGTGACCGTGCTCGATCTGATGGACCGTGAGGTCCTGCGGGAGGGGCTGGCGTGCGCGTTGTTGCGGCGCACCACCCACCGCGCGACCTTCGACGGGCTGTTCGACCTGTGGTTCCCCGTCGCCGTCGGGCAACGCGCCGCGAGCCAGGACCAGCTGGAGATCCCGCACACGCCCTCGGGAGACGTGGACATCCCGGCGCTGCGCGAACTGCTCGCGGAGTTGCTGGCGCAGGAGTCGGCGACCCCGCAACTGGAGGCGCTGGCCGCGCAGCTGGTCGAGCAACTCGGCCAGTACCAGTCCGCCCGCGGTCCGTCCTTCTCGTCGTACCAGGCGCTGAAACAGGTGCAGCCACAGACGTTGCTGGCGAAGATCCTCGCGGGCATGGCCCTCGGGCCGGACACGAGCGAGTTCGACTCCGAGATCGCCCGCCGCGCCGCCCGGCAGCGCATCGCGGGCTTCCGCGCGACCGTCGAGGCCGAGACCAGGCGGCGGGTCGCCGAACGGATCGGACGCGAACGCGTAGCGAGCTACGGCGTCGCCCGGCAAGCCGAGGAGGTCGACTTCCTGCGCGCCTCCGAGGCCGAACTCTCCGAACTCAAGCGCGGTACCCAGCGGTTGGCCCGGATCCTGGCTTCGCGTCTGGCCGCGCGGCGCAGGCACGCCCACCGCGGAGCCATCGACCTTCGCCGCACCCTGCGCGCGTCCATGTCCACGGGCGGCGTGCCCATCGACCTGGTGCACCGCAAGCCGCGACCGGGCCGCCCCGAACTGGTTCTGCTGTGCGATGTCTCGGGCTCGGTGGCCGGCTTCAGCAACTTCACGCTGCTGCTGGTGAGCGCGCTGCGCGAACAGTTCTCCCGGGTGCGCATCTTCGCGTTCGTCGACCAGATCGATGAGGTGACCCGGTTCTTCGATCCGCACACCCAGCTGGATCGGGCGATGACCCGGATCTTCGGTGAGGCGAACGTCGTCGGCCTGGACGGGCACTCCGACTACGGCAACGCGCTGGCCGGGTTCGCCAGGGACTTCCCGGACGCCGTCACCAGCCGCAGCTCGCTGCTGATCCTCGGCGACGCCCGCACGAACTACCGTGACCCGGAGCTGGACACCCTGCGGTCACTGGTCGAGGTGGCCAAGCACGCGCACTGGCTCAATCCCGAACCGCGCAACCAATGGGGTTCCGGCGATTCCGCGGCGGACAAGTACCGCGACGTGATCGAGATGCACGAATGTCGTTCGGCCAAACAGCTCACCGCGGTGGTTTCGCGGCTGCTACCCGTGTAGGGAGACGGCATGAACGACGCCGCGCTGCTGAGCTATTGCCTGGCCAAGCCGGGCGCCTGGCAGGACGAACCGTGGGAGGGCGACGTCGTCGCCAAGGTCGGCGACAAGATCTTCGCCTTTCTCGGCGCGACATCGGTCGGCCTCAAATGCGGGCGGACCCGCGAGGAGGCCGACGAACTGGTCCGGGTGTACCCGGGGGACGTGGCGGCGTCGGCCTACATCGGGCGGTACGGCTGGAACGTCATCCAGTTCGGCGGCGCGGTCTCGGATAACGAACTCTACGAGCTGGTCGATCTCTCCTACGAGGCCGTCGTGAGCAAGCTGCCGAAGAGCAAGCGCCCGACCGTCTGAAAGGGTTCGTTAAGGGGATCTTTGGCGTGCGCCGACAAGATCGGCGGCCATGGGGAACAGAACGCCGGATGATCCGGCGGCGGTGCACAACAACTATTCGTTTCAGGTCGATCTGCGCGGGATAGTCGATCTGCTCTCTCATCACCTCTATTCGAGTCCGCGGGTCTATCTGCGCGAGCTGTTGCAGAACGCCGTCGACGCGGTCACCGCACGTGCCCGGCTGGATCCGCTGGCTCCCAGCGCAATTCGGCTCTCCGTGGACGAATCCGGGGTGCGGATCAGCGATCCCGGTGTCGGCCTGACCGAGGCCGACGTGCACCGGTTTCTCGCCACCATCGGCCGCTCGTCTAAACGCGACGACATCGAAGGCGCACGACGCGAGTTCCTCGGACAGTTCGGGATCGGGCTGCTGGCCTGTTTTACGGTCGCCGAGACGATCCGGGTGGTCACCCGATCGGCCGCCGACCCGACCGCCTCGCCGGTCGAGTGGCTGGCCCGCGCCGACGGCACCTACTCGGTGCGCGCACTCGATCGAGGCGAGTACGCGGAACCGGGCACGACGGTGTGGCTCACCCCGCGCGGCGGAGCCGCGGAGTGGTTCCGGCCGCAGCGGGTGACCGACCTGGCACGCGAATTCGGGTCGCTGCTGCCCTACGAGGTGACGGTGGAGTCGGACGGTGCTGTGACGACGGTCACCGAAGGCGTTCCGGTCTGGCGCCGCGCGTATCCGTCGGCGGAGCGGCGCAGGGCCGCCCTGCTCGACTACGGTCACCGGACGCTGGGCTTCGTTCCGCTCGACGCCATCGAGCTCGATGCCGGTGCGGCAGGCGTCAGCGGCGTGGCCTATGTGCTGTCCCAGCCGGGCAACCCGTCCGACAGCAGTGCGCATCGGGTGTACCTGAAGGGCATGCTCCTGGGCGACGCGGTGCGCGGCGTGCTGCCGGATTGGGCGTTCTTCGTGCGCTGCGTGCTCGACACCGACACGCTGCGCCCCACCGCGTCGCGGGAGGGCCTCTACGAGGACGAGCGGCTCGCCGTCGTGCGCGAGGTGCTCGGGGACCGGATCCGGGACTGGCTCACCGAGATCGCCGCCGAACAGCCGCAGCGGCTGGCCGCGTTCCTGTCCGTGCACGCACTCGGCGTGAAGGCGATGGCGAGCCATTCCGTCGAACTGCTGCGAATCATGCTGCCCCATCTGCACTTCGAGACCACCGACGGGCGCGTGCCGCTCACCGAGTTCGCCCGCGACCACCGCACCGTCCGGGTGACGGCGACGGTCGAGGAGTTCCGTCAGGTGGCGGCCACCGCCGCCGCGCAGGGCATCGGCGTCGTCAACGGCGGCTACGCCTACGACCGGGAGTTGATCGCGCGGCTGCCGCGGCTGCTGCCCGGCGTCGAAGTGGTCGACCTGGACGTCGACGCGATCACCGCGGCGCTCGACCCGGTCGACGCCGGCGACGAGCTGGCGCTGGCCCCGGTACTCGCGCTGGCGCGAACCGTGCTCGACCCGCTGTCGTGCGACGTCATCGTGCGTGCCTTCCATCCGGTCACGGTGCCCGCGCTCTATCTCGACGGCCGCGCCGTCCGCAACGAACGCGCCAGAGCACAGACGGCCGAGGACGCCGACGACCTGTGGACCGAGATCCTGGGCGCACTGGCGGTCGCGACACCGCGCGCTCGGCTCGTGCTCAACCACCACAGCCCGATCGTGCGCAGGCTGTCGCGCATCGACGATCCCGGCTTCCGGAAGACGGCGGTGGAATCGCTCTACGGGCAGGCCCTGTTGATGACCCACCGTCCGCTGAGCGCGGCCGACACGGCGCTGCTCAATCGCGCCTTCGGCGAATTCCTCGGCTGGGCCACCCAACGTGCCGCCGACCGCGGTGAAGAGACGGAGTGAACATGGACGCCGCCGAGATCGGCGCGGCACTGGCGCAGGTCTACGCGCTGCCGCACGGCCGGACGCGCACCGAGCGACTGGAGACCCTGGCCGCGGCCGCGCGAACCGGATCGGATCGCGCGCTGGAAGGCAGGGTGCTGCTGGAACTCGCGCAGTCGTACACCTACGCGGGCGAACGCGATCTGGTGCCCGTCGCCTACGGCAGGTTGCTGCGGATCTACGACGACCACCCCGCCGAACTGGGCTCGATGACGCACTCGGTGCACTGGTACCTGAAATGGGTGACCTGGGGGATGGTCGGAAACCCCGCGCTGCCGCTGTCCACGATCGATCGCTGGTTCGACGAACTGGACAGCCGCTACCGGCAGCGCGGCTACAGTCCGCGCCCGGTGCTGGCCCTGCGCTCCGAACTCGCCCGCGAGATCGGTGACACCGCGGCCGCCGCCGTGTGGCTGGAACAGGCGATGGCCGCCCCGCGCGACAGCATGTCCGACTGCGATGCCTGCGAGCGCGGCGAATGGGGCCTGACGAGCGTTTCTCTCGGTGACGACGAGGGCGGACTCGCGCACTGGAAACCCGTGCTCGACGGCGAACGGACCTGCACCGAGGAGCCGCACCGCGTTCTGGCGCAGGCGCTGCTTCCGCTGGTGCGCACCGGCCGCGTCGCGGCGGCACGCGGCGCGCACCTGACCGGGTATCCGCTGGTCCGGCACACCGAGGACCTGCGTCCTTCGGTGGCCTCGCACATGGAATTCTGCGCCCTGACCGGCAACGAGGCACGCGGACTGGAAATTCTCACCGAGCACGCGAACTGGCTGGCCGATTCCGGCGCCGACGCGGGCGCGCGCCTGGCCTTCGTCACCGGCGTGTGCGTGCTGCTGCGCAGGCTGGTGGCGCTGCGGCTGGGTGATCTTCCGCTGGCGGAGGGGACGGTGGAATCGGTGCGCGCCCGGCTGGAAGTCGAGATCGGCGCGTTGTGTGCCCGCTACGACGCCCGCAACGGCAACAGTGCGGTCAGCCTGCGCACGGCCGCCCGGCTCGCCGCCGAACCGTTCCTGGACCGGTTGCCGCTCGGTTTGCGCAGCACACTGCCGCGCGCCGCGAGCGCGCCGGACACCGTCCGGGTGGCCGACGACTTCTCCGGCGACCGGGCCACGGAGGTCCGCAGGCTGGCCGAACTCGGCGCCGCCCGGCTCGCCGATACGCCCGAGGAGGCGGAAGCGCACCTGCGGGAAGCGCTGGCGCTCGGTACGCCGGTGCTGGCCGGGGAGGAGGCCGCCCGGCTGGGCGCGCAGCTGGTCATCGCCATCGCGAGCCAGCCGGACCGCGAACTCGATCTGGCCGACGCCGCGGTGCGTGCCGCGGCCCGCTGGGAAGGACTGTCCGAACCGGATGTACTGCATCACACCGTGGTCGCCGCACGCGCGTTCCATCGCGCGGAGCGCCACGGCGAGGCCGTCGCCCTGTTCGAACAGGCGCTGCTCAGCGGCACGATTCCGTATCCGTCCGGCGAACTGGCGGTGGTGCGCGCGCAGTTCGGCCGATCGCTGAACGCACTGGACCGCCACCGCGAGGCGGCGCGGCAGTTCCTCGAGGCGGCACGGCTCGTTGAACGCGACCCGGAGCGGACCAAGCTGCACGCTGAGCTGGCGTGGTCGGCCGCCACCGCGCTCGAGTACTGCGGGCAGGACGACGAGGCGGTGGCCGCCTACCAGCGCGCCGCGCGGCTGTGGGCCGGGCTGGGCGCGGTGGCGGAGCGGGCGCGTTGCCTGCGGGCGGCGGCTTGGCTGCGCGTGTGCGGCGAAGCCGATCCCGAATCCGGGCTCACCTCGATGCGGACGCTGATCGCCGAGCTGGCCACGCTGGCGGACCGGTCGGCCGAGGCGGCGGATGAACTCGCGCGCACCCGCGAGCAGCTGGCCCGGATGCGCGAGATCGGCGGCGCCACCGCCTGAGGCATCGCCGGGCCCGTGCGGCGGGGCAAACTGCGGGCGGGTGTCCCCAGTTCGGTGCCCGCTCCCGCTTACCGGCCCCGTGCGGGCCGCGAGCGACCCGTTAAGCTCGGCAGTCATGCACGAGACAGGTCGGCGCGGCCGCAAGCTCGGGGTGATGGGCGGCACGTTCGACCCCATCCACCACGGGCATCTGGTCGCCGCCAGCGAGGTCGCGCACCGGTTCGACCTGGACGAAGTGATCTTCGTCCCGACCGGGCAGCCCTGGCAGAAATCGCACAAGCAGGTCAGCCCGGCCGAGGATCGGTACCTGATGACCGTCATCGCGACCGCGTCCAACCCACGGTTCTCGGTGAGCCGTGCGGACATCGAGCGCGGCAAGGTCACCTATACCGTCGACACCCTGCGGGAGATGCGATCGGCCCATCCCGGCGCCGAGCTGTACTTCATCACCGGTGCGGACGCGCTGGCCAGCATCCTCACATGGCAGGATTGGGCAGAACTGTTCGAACTGGCGAAGTTCGTCGGGGTGAGCCGTCCGGGGTACGAGCTGAACATCGATCATCTCGAGGAGCATCTGCGGGATCTCCCGCCGGATGCGGTGACCATGGTCGAGGTCCCCGCGCTGGCCATCTCGTCGAGCGAATGCCGTCGCCGCGCCGCCGAGAATCGGCCGGTGTGGTACCTCGTCCCCGACGGCGTGGTGCAGTACATATCGAAGCGGCACCTGTATGTGCCCGGAGCAGCGGAAGGTAGCTGAGCGTGAGCGAGCGCAGCGAAGGTGCGGGCATGAGCGAGCGAACGATCCCCACGGCCGCGAGTGCCGTCCCGCCGAGCGCCTGGGGGGTGCAGGCATGACCGCGTCGACCGAGTCGGTGGAGATCGCGCAGGTCGCCGCGCTGGCCGCCGACGAGAAGCTGGCGTCCGACGTGGTGGTGCTCGATGTGTCGGAGCAGCTGGTGATCACCGACTGCTTCGTGATCGCGTCCGCGCCCAACGAGCGTCAGGTGAACGCCATCGTCGACAACGTGGAGGAAAAGCTGCGCGCGGCCGGGCACAAGCCGGTCCGGCGCGAGGGCACCCGCGAAGGCCGCTGGGCGCTGCTGGACTACGTCGACGTCGTCGTGCACATCCAGCACAACGACGAGCGCAACTTCTATGCGCTGGAACGCCTGTGGAAGGACTGCCCCGTGGTGCCGGTCGCCGGTCTCACCGGGGCCGCGCCGGATTCGCGCGCCGCGGCGACGGAGGACGAGGCGCGATCGTGAGCAGACATGCCGGCGTGCGCACCCTCATCCTGTTGCGCCACGGGCAGACCGAATGGAACGCCACCGACCGCATGCAAGGCCAGATCGACACCGATCTCACCGAACTCGGTCGCAGACAGGCCAAAGAGGCGGCACGCGAATTGGTTTCGCGCAACGCCATCGCGATCCACGCTTCGGATCTGCGCCGTGCCTTCGACACCGCGACGGCTCTGGCCGAACACACCGGGCTCACCGTCGTGCCCGACGTCAGGTTGCGGGAGACCAATCTCGGCGACTGGGAGGGATTGACCCACCTGGAGGTCGACGCCGACTATCCGGGCGCGCGCATGGCGTGGCGGTTGGACGCGCGCTACACCCCGCCCAACGGCGAGAGCAAACTCGAGGTCGGGGCGCGGTCGCTGCCGGTGGTGCAGGAGTTGCTGGTCGAGCGACAGGACTGGCCGGGCCGGACTATTATCCTGGTGGCGCACGGCGGGCTGATCGCCGCCCTCACGGCTGCGCTGCTCGACCTGCCGCCGCAGAACTGGCCGATCCTCGGAGGACTGGCCAATACCAGCTGGGTGCAGCTCAGCAGTCACGGCCCGAGCATCGAACAGCCCGGTTGGCGTCTGGATGTGTGGAACGCAGCGGCGAAGGTAGCACCGGATGTCCTCTGAAGAGCCGATCAGATCGGTCCCGGACGAACTGTTCCGTAAGATCTCGGCGAAGGCCGAACGGCAGTTGCCCGACGCGTTGTTCGGCGGTCCGCCCCCGGCTTCCCGCGAACCCGCGGCTACATCCGACGGAGCTTCCGGCGCGACAGGCGATTCCGGCGGCGGGCCCGAGTCCGGAGAGGAATCCGACTCGGAGGACGACGGATCCGGTGACATCGTCACCAGCGCCGAGCCGCAGGTGCGCGTCGGCGGCGAAGCGTCGCCCGTCGGTACCGCGGACGACGCTTCCGAACGGATGGCCGAGTCGGCGGAAGCGTTCGGGGAGCCGGTTGTCCCGGCGGCGGACGGGTCCGCGGAAGCGTTCGGGGAGCCGGTTGTCCCGGCGGCGGACGCGGTCGGGGAATCGGTTGCCGCGTGGGCGGATGGTTTCGCCGGAGCACTCAGTGAACCGGTCGCGGTGACGGACCGGTCCGCGGCCGACGCGATCTCCGCATCGCCCGCGCCGACAGACGCCGTGATCGACTCCGCGACGACCGGATCCGCTGTGACAGGGGAAGCCGAACTCGCTGCGGCCGAGTTCGCCGCTGTCGCTCCGGAGTCCGCGGGCGCCGACGAACCCGCCGAAACGCGCGAAGCCGGGCGCCCGGTGCTGCTGGTGATCGCCGACTCCCTGTCCTACTTCGGGCCCAAGGGCGGACTGCCTGCCGACCATCCGCGTATCTGGCCGAACCTCGTTGCCGCCGAACTGGATTGGGACGTCGAATTGGTCGCCCGGATCGGCTGGACCTGCCGCGACGCCTATTGGGCCCTGATCGGCGATCCTCGGGTGTGGGCGGCGGTGCCGCGCGCCGGTGCGGTGGTCTTCGCCGTCGGCGGCATGGACACGCTGCCCTCGCCGCTGCCCACCGCGCTGCGCGAACTGATCCGCTATGTGCGCCCGCCCGCGCTGCGCCGGGTCGTCCGCGCCACTTACAACTGGCTGCAGCCCAAGCTGTCGAAACTCGGCAGGCCCGTGGCGCTTCCGCCGAAGGTGAGTGTCGACTATCTGGAACAGTGCCGCACGGCGCTGGCGCAGTTGCGCCCTGACCTGCCGGTCGTCGCGGTGCTGCCCTCGGTGCACAACTGCGCGGCCTACGGCCGCGTGCACTCCGGTCGGCCACGGGCGGTCGAGGCGCTGCGCTCGTGGTCGAACCGGACTTCGGTGCCGCTGGTCGACCTAGGGGAAGCCGTGCGCGACAACATTTTCTCCGGCGAGGCGAATCCGGACGGTATCCACTGGGGCTGGAACGGTCACACGGCGGTGGCCAACGCGATGGTCAAGACCCTGCAGGAGGTTCGGTAGTCCGTGGCAGTCGTGGTCGTCACCGATTCGTCCGCCAGCCTCCCTGCCGAACATCTCGACGAGCTGGATATCGCCGTCGTCCCGCTGCACGTCCTGGTCGGTGACCGGGCGATGCGGGAAGGCGTCGACCCGGTCGAGATCGACTATGCCTCCGACACCGTGACCACTTCGGCCGCCTCGCCCGGCGAGCTGCGGGAGGTGTACGAGCGGGCCTTGGAGCGCAGCGGCGGTGACGGCGTTGTCGCGGTGCACCTTTCCCGGCGGCTGTCGGGCACATGGGAGGCCGGTCGGCAGGCCGTGCGCGACATGGACGCCGCCGACCGCGTCCGGCTGGTCGACTCGCTCGGAGCCGGGTTGGCCACCGGTCTGCCCGTGCTGGCCGCCGCCCGGCGTGCCGAGTCGGGGGCGCCGCTGGACGTGGTGTACGACGCGGCGGTGGCGGCCGCCGCGCGCGCCCGCACGTTCATCCTGGTCAATCGCACCGAGCAATTGCGGCGCGGCGGCAGGCTGTCGGCGGCGGCGACGTTCTTCGGCAGCGAGCTGGTCACCAAGCCGCTGCTGCAGATCGTCGAGGGACGGCTGGAGCTGCGGGAGAAGGTCAGGACGCGCTCCAAGGCGTACGCGAAACTCGTCGCCGCGGCAGTCGACGCGGCGGGCGAGGACGGCGCCGCGATGGCCGTGCAGCATCTGGGCGCCGAGGACGCCGCACAGACCATCGCGGGCCAGTTGCGGGAACTCGTTCCCGGCCTCGAAGAACTCATCGTCGCCGAGTTCGGGCCCGCGCTGGCGGTGCATCTCGGGTTGGGGGCGCTCGGCGTGCTCGTCGTCCCCGGCGGGTGTCGCTGAGCGTGTGCGGGTCTTCGGGCGGACAACGATCTCGGTGATCCGAATGCGAGCGCGTCCCCCGGCGTACGGCTAGCGTCGGAGCATGAGTTCCGCGAAGCCGCCGGTCCGTCCTCCACTCATCGTGACCGCCGTCGACTGGGACCATCCGGACGCGGTGATGTTGCGCGCGGAGATGGCGGCCGAGGTCGGGCCGCGCTACGCGCATTTGGCCAGGCGACTGCCCACGAACCCGAACGCCGTGGATTCCGCCACTGTGCACAGCACTTTCGTGGCGTACTCCGATGGTCCGGTCGGTCACGCCGCGCTGCGGTGGAACGGGGAGGAACTCGAGGTCAAGCGGATGTTCGTCCGCCCCGCGCATCGCGGCTCTGGCGCGGCGGCGCTCTTGCTCACCGCCGCCGAGGATGCCGCCCGAGCGGCCGGACGCCCCCGGCTGATCCTGCAAACCGGTCACCTGCAACCGGAGGCCGTCCGCTTCTACGAACGCAGCGGTTACCACCGAATTCCGATCTTCTCGCCGTACGAAGTGCTGCCCCTGTCGAACTGCTTCGCCAAGGATCTGGGCTGAGGCGGCACAGAGCCACGAGCGCGTTCCGGCATAGCCGCCCCTGTTCCACGGCGAGTTGTGCACAGGGCCGCGGTTGTCAACAGGTTCGTCGAATCCGCTGGTCGGACAGGTCTTTCCGGCGCCTGCCCGCATTACCGTCGCGGCCATGTCACGACAGGACGAACGCGAGCGGGTACGGCGGCGATTGGGCGAGCTGACCGCCAGGGTCGGCGCGAGCATGACGGCCGGCGTCGGCACCGGGAAGGCCGGGCCCGATGCGGAGCACGGACCGTCCGGATGGGAGACGGCGCGGTCTGCGCGCAGCGTGCCCGTGGGGGAAACGGCGCAGCCGGATCGTCCGAGCCGCACCGCCAGGGCCGCGGCGGCCGCCCCATACCGGGGTCGATCGAGCACGGTCGCACGCCCATCGACTTCGGACGAAAATGCCTCGCGCCCAGTGGGTCTCGGGTGGCAGACGGGCCGGACGCCGCCTGTCGTCCGCCTCGGTCCCACAGCTGGGGAGACGCAGCCCATACCCGATGTCGGGAAGGTGGTGGATGCCCGCCCCGCCGAATCCGAGGATGACGAAAGCGACCGCCGGTCGGCACCCGTGAGAAACCACTCCGATGATGCCGCGCAAGCCGGTGGGACCCGGCCCGCGAGCCGCCCTGATGCCGCGGGGAAATGGGATCTCGTGCGGCTGCCCGGCCACCCCGCGCCCGACCGGGAGTCCGAAGACGATGTCGGCCGAGTTCGGTCGCCCGGCTGGCTGGAGGATCCGGCGCCCGGCGCGAATCGGCTGCACCGCCTCGTGCCCGAACGGTTCCGGGGTCTGCGGCTCGATCCGGGGCGTCACGGGGTCCGTACGCTCGCGCTTGTCGGCCTTGCCGCGATGGTCTTCGCCGGGGTGGTCGTGTTCCGCGAGCGCCCGATCGCTCACACGGTGCCGCCATTGCCGATCGGACAGAGCGTCGCCTTGGCGACAACCAGTGCTCCCACCACGAGCGCGGCCGGAGCGCCACCGCGGGCAGTCGAACCCGGCCCGCCGACGACGGAATTGGTCGTCAGCGTGGTCGGCCTGGTCCACCGCAGCGGTTTGGTTCGTCTCCCCGAAGGTTCGCGTGTCGCCGACGCGCTCGCCGCGGCGGGCGGCCCGAGTGAAGGCGCGGACACCACCGGCCTGAATCTGGCGCAGCGGCTGTCGGATGGCGATCAAGTGCAGGTCGGTCCGGCCGCGCCGAGCTCGGGCCCGGCGCAGCAGGGCAGCGGCACGATCGGCGCAGGCGGACGCCCATCCACCGGGTCCGCCGCCGCGCCGAGCCGTCCGTCGAGCCCGGCGGGCCGGATCGACCTCAACACGGCCTCCGAAGCCGAACTGGATGCTCTCCCCGGTGTCGGGCCAATCACTGCACGCGCGATCGTCAGCTGGCGTACCACCAACGGTCGCTTCAGCACGGTCGAGCAGCTCGGTGAAGTCGACGGCATCGGCCCCGCCCGCTTGGCGCGGCTGCGTGATCTGGTGCGGGTATGAACGCCGCCGGGTTGCTCGAACTGGTTCGCCGGAAGCTGGGTGCCGAACCGGAATCGTCCATGGCCCGCACGCGCGCCGGAGCCGTTCGAGGTTCGGGGGAGGGCGACGCGTCGGAGGAGCCCGGCGTCGTTCAGGCACTCGACGCTCGCCTGCTGCCCGCCGCTTTGTGCTGCTGGGTTGCGACCATCGTGGCGGTGGCGGCAGGGTGGCGGGCCGGGCTCGCGCTGGCGATCGCGTTGACGGTCTCGGCCATCGGGTTGTGGGTATTGGTGTTGTGGGTGACCGCGCACCGCGGCGAACGCCGACGAGCGGTGGCAGTGGTTGCCCTAGCCGCTGTGGTGCTCGGCGCGGGATTCGCGGCCGCGGCGGCATGGCGGGAACATCGCGTGGCGACCCATCCGCTGCGGGCTTCGACCGGGCAGTCGGTGCGTGTGGTGGTCATTCCGACAGACGATCCGAAACCGCTGCGTGCCAAGGTCTCCGGCGCGGATCGTCAATGGGTGGTCCGGGCGGATCTGCGCGAGTACCGACGCGGCGGGGTGACGGTACGCGCCGGTGGCGCGGTGGTCGTCCTGGCTTCCGGTCCGGAGTGGGGTGACTTGTCGCCGGGCGCGCCGGTCGAGTTCCGGGCCAGGGTGGAAATGCCGCGCCGATCCGACCTCACCGTCGTCACGCTGCACGCGCAGGGCGCGCCCACTGCCGCCGGACCCCTGCCGTGGTGGCAGCGCGCCGCCGATACGGTGCGCGCCGACTTCGCGGCGGCAGCGACGCGAGCCCTGCCTGCCGACGCCGCAGGGCTGCTGCCGGCGTTGGTCGTCGGCGATACCGCGGCGTTGCCCGAACAGGTGCGCGAGGATTTCAAGATCGCTGGGCTGCAACACCTGACAGTGGTCAGCGGCGCGAATTTCACCATCTTGCTCTCGGTGGTGTTGCTCGTCGTACGCCTGCTGACGCTCGGTCCGCGCGGTGCTACGGCCGTCGCCGCCGTGGCGCTGCTGATGTTCATCGTCGTCGCTCGGCCGGACCCGAGCGTGCTGCGCGCCGGTGCGATGGGCGCGATCACCCTGCTCGCCGTGCTCACCGGCCGTCGTAAACAGGCGCTGCCCGCGTTGTGCGCCGCGATCATCGCGTTGCTAGCCCTTTGGCCAGGGCTCGCCGTCGACGCGGGGTTCGCGTTGTCGGTCGTCGCGACGGGTGGCCTGATCCTGTTGGCGCCGAGCTGGGCCGACTGGTTGCGCGCCAGGGGATGGTGGCGGGTGCCCGCCGAGACAGTGGCCGTGTCCGCCGGGGCGTTCGTGGTCACGACGCCGATCATGATCGCGCTCACCGGACAGCTCAGCCTGGTCGCCGTCCTCGCGAACGTGCTGGTCGCCCCGGTCGTCGCGCCGATCACCGTCGCGGGGGCAGCCGGTGCCGCGCTGTCGAGCCTGTGGTCGCCTCTGGCCGACTTGGCGCTGCGCTGCGCGACACCGCCGCTGTGGTGGCTGTTGTGGGTGGCCCGCCACGCGGCCGCGCTGCCCGGCGCGTCCGTCGCGGTCCCGGGTGGCCCGGCGGGAGGCCTGATCGCGAGTGCCGTCGTGGTGGGCCTGATCGCGGCATTGCGTGTTCGCCCTGTGCGGCGGATCGCCGCCGCGGTCGTGGTCGGCGTCGCGGTGGTCCTGGTCCCGGTGCGGCTCTGGCACCCCGGCTGGCCGCCGCCCGGCTGGGTACTCGCGGCGTGCGACGTCGGCCAAGGTGATGGCCTCGCGTTGTCGGTCGGTCCCGGCGCCGCCGTGGTCATCGATGTCGGGCCGGATCCGCGCCCGATCCGGACCTGCCTGGATCGTTTGCGCGTCTCGCGCATCCCGCTGCTGATCCTCACCCATCCGCACGCGGATCACATCGACGGGCTCGCCGGCGCGCTGCACGGCCGCACGGTCGACGCGATCGCCGTCGGCGTCCACGAGCTCGATGTGCTCGCGCCACCCGCACAAGATCGGTCGACGCCCGAAGCGGGGCTCGGGTGCGCTTCCGTGACCGCCACCGCACCGGACACGGAGGTGCACCGGCTCAGCGGGTTCGCGAAAGGTCATGCCCGGAAAGACCGAATCGTTTCGTTCGGCCGACGAGGTGCGCGAAGCCGGTTGCCGGGCAGCCACGATCGCGCCGCTCCCGTGCTGGGACACGCGCAAATCGATTGTCGGCCGGTCGGATACGGGATGCGGAGCCAGGCGCGTCCGTCGGGTGACGCGCATGCCCCTGCCTCCGGGCTCACGCAGGTCGCGGTCATCGCCAAGAGCGCGGGAGTGCCGCTGCTGGAATTGTCGGCCGGACATGTTCTGAGTTTCGGGTCGATCGAACTGGAGGTGCTCGCGCCGGCCAGGAATGGTGCGCGACCGGCCCGGGGCGCGGAAACCGACGGCGCCAACGACCGTTCGGTGGTCGTCACCGCTCGCACGCCCGCGGGCAGGATCCTGCTCACCGGGGACATCGAGGCCACCGCGCAGCGGGCTCTGATGCACGCCGGGATTCCCATCCAGGCGGAGATCCTCAAACTTCCGCATCACGGATCACGTACCACCACAAAGGAATTCCTCGACGCGGTGCGTCCGCGTCTGGTGCTGGTGAGCGTCGGCGCGGACAACACCTTCGGGCATCCCGCTCCCGCGGTCCTCGCGGATTTGTCGGCCCTCGGCGCGACGGTGGTACGCACGGATCAGGAAGGCGACATCGTGATCTCGGCCGGAGGCGGGCACTTGCGTATGACGAGTTCGCGATGACTGGGGATCACGCGTGGCGCGACTACCCCTGGCCGGGGTGAGGTGTCGGTCATGGACCGTAGGATCGGGCTGTGGACGAGCGCGGCGAATGGAGTAAGGCGGCAGAGCCATCGAGCACGACGCCCTCCGGCGACGAGGAGGCGCCGTCGTGAGCGAGCGGCCTGCGCCCGTGCATTTGGTGCTCGGGGAAGAGGAACTGCTGATCGAGCGGGCGCTGGGCGCGCTCACCGCGCAGGTGAGGGCGTTGGCTCCGGACCCCGCCGCGGTGCCGGTCGATCGTCTGCGCGCGGGGGACGCGAGTACCGCGGAGCTGGCCGAACTGCTGAGCCCCTCGTTGTTCGCCGAGGACCGGGTGATCATCCTCGAGGCGGCGGCCGAGGCGGGTAAGGACGCGGTCGCGGTGATCACCGAGGCATCGCAGAGCCCGCCCGAGGGTGTGTTGCTGGTCGTTGTGCACTCCGGTGGCGGGCGGGCCAAAGCGCTCGCGCCCGCGCTGCAGAAGGCCGGTGCCGTCACCCACGACTGCGCCAAATTGACCAAGGCCGCCGAGCGCGTCGAGTTCGTGCGCGGTGAGTTCCGCGACGCCGGAGTGCGGGTGTCCGGCGAGGTCGTCCAAGTGGTGCTGGAAGCGGTGGGCTCGGACCTGCGTGAGCTGGCCGCGGCGTGCGGGCAGCTGGCCGCGGACACCGGAGGGAAGATCGATGTCGCGGCCGTGCGCCGCTACTACTCGGGCAAGGCCGAGGTCTCCGGGTTCGACGTGGCCGAGCTCGCGGTGGCCGGGGATCGACCCGGTGCGATGGAGGCGCTGCGCTGGGCGAACGACCGCGGCGTTCCGCATGTCCTGCTCGCCGACGCGCTCGCCGACTCGGTACACACCATCGCGCGCGTCGGTTCGGCCGGGCGCGGCGACCCGTTCAAGCTGGCCCAGCAGCTCGGCATGCCGCCGTGGAAGGTGAAGAAAGCCCAAGCCCAGGCCCGCAACTGGACCCCCGCGACCATCGGCTCCGCCCTCCAGGTGGTCGCGACCCTCAACGCCGACGTGAAAGGCGGCGCGGCCGACGCGGGCTACGCGCTGGAACTTGCCCTTACCCGAATCCTCGATCTGCACGGCGCGAGCTGATCCGGGCCCGCTCGACCCGTTCCAATCCGTTCGCTGGGGGCACACACTTCTGCCTGCCGGGTCGGTCCCGAGTGCTGAGATCCTTCGATGGTCAGACGCGTTCAGCCTCGGCCCTGGTTCCCGCTGGGTCAACGCCATGCGGGGCTGGTCCCCACCCAACCCGGCAAGTACCCCGTGCGCGGCGGACGCCAGCTCGCCGGAGACCGGCCGCGCCGCCGATCACGTGCGATCCGATGCGGCGGTGCGGGTCTCGCTTCGCACCGCCGCATCGGATCGATGCTCAGACGCGCCCTTCTATCTTCAGGTCACCGAAGGTGACGCTCTGGGTCATCGAGCGGTTGAGGAATTCGTGCGGGAACCCGAGATCCACCGCACTGGCCTGTTCCAGCCTGGCGAGCTGGGTGGCGTCGAACTCCACGTCGAGGGCGCCGAGGTTGTCCTCCAGTTGCGCCGCCGTGCGCGCGCCGATGATCGGCGAGGTGACTCCGGGCTCGCGCAGCGTCCAGGCCAGCGCGACCTGCGAGGGCGTCCTGCCGATCTCCTCGGCGACCTGCTTCACGACGTCGGCGATGGCGAGGCCGCGTTCGGTGAGCGAGCCGTTGGCGGCGGCCACGTTCTTGCGGCTGCCTTCGGGCGAACCGTCCGCCTGGTGGTCGAGGTCGGCGCGGCTGTACTTGCCGGTGAGCACACCGCTGGCCAGCGGTGACCACGGAATCACACCGAGGCCCAGTTCGCGCGCCATCGGGATGAGGTCGCGCTCGACGGTCCGCTCGATCAGGCTGTATTCGATCTGCAGCGCGATCAGCGGCGACCAGCCGCGCAGGTCCGCGATGGTCTGCATCCGTGCGATCTGCCAGGCAGGCGCGTCGGAGATGCCGACGTAGAGCACTTTGCCCGAGCGCACCAGATCGTCCATACCGCGCAGGATCTCCTCGACGGGGGTCAGGAAATCCCAGGCGTGCAGGTAGAGCAGGTCGATGTAGTCGGTGTTCAGCCTGCGCAGGCTGGCCTCCACCGAGCCGACCATGCTCTTGCGGTGGTTGCCACCGGAATTCGGGTCACCCGGACGGCGCAGCATGGTGTATTTGGTGGCCAGCACCAAGCTTTCGCGGTTGTCCGCGGTGAATTCGCCGAGCAGTTGCTCGGAGGTGCCGTTGGTGTACTGGTTGGCCGTATCGATGAAGTTGCCGCCGCGCTCGACATAGGTGTCGAAGATCTTGCGGGCCTCGTCCCGGTCCGCGCCCCAGCCCCAATCGGCGCCGAAGGTCATGGTTCCCAGGGACAGGGGTGACACCCGAAGGCCCGAGCGGCCGAGCAGCCGGTAGGTGTCGAGGGTGCGAGCTCCGGACATGTCCAGCTCCTTGTGTTTTCGCGATGTCTCGTTGCCGGAAGCCAGTCTTCAGCGCCGCGCGAGGACCAGTAAGGGAAGCTTCATCCTGGGAAAGCCAGTCCTAGGCAGCCGTAGGATCGACGGTGATGAGCACCGTGCACCCCACACAGCGCCGCGACCTCACCTCCGGTGGCGGCAGCCCGCGTGACCACGCCGGACCCGGGAGCGGCGCGGAGTCGGCCCAGCGCCGCGATCCGAGGCCTGGCAGCGGCGGCCCGCGCAACCACGGCGGACCCGGGAGCGGTGCTGATTCGACCCAGCGCCGCGACCTCGGGTCCAGCGGTGGGAGTCCGCGCACGCACGCGGGGTCCGGCAGCGGCGCGGATCGAGTGCAGGAGATGGCCGCCTTCTTGCGGGCTCGCCGGGAGCGGCTGACCCCGGCGGATCTCGGCTTGCCGCTGCGCAAGCAGGCGCGCCGGACGCCGGGGCTGCGCCGGGAAGAGGTGGCCGAACTGGCCGGCGTGAGCACCGACTACATCGTGCGGCTGGAGCAGGGGCGGGGCCTGCGGCCGTCGGTGGACGTGCTGAACGCGCTGGCGCGGGCCTTGTGCTTGAACGACGACGAGCGCGCCTACCTGTTCGATCTCGCGCGACAGCGGCAGCCGGACAGCGGCAAGCCGAGCACGGTGCCCGCGCCCGCACTGGCCATGCTGGTGCGCGATCTGTCCCCGCTGCCCGCGATGCTGGTCAACCACCGCTACGACATCCTGGCCTGGAATCGGGAGATGGCGGCGTTGATCACGGACTTCGGCGCGCTGCCGGAGCGGCAGCGCAACTCCATGTGGTTGTGCCTGCTCGACCCGGGCATGCGAGATTTCTATGTCGAGCGGGAACGCATCATCCGGGAGGGCATCGCGGATCTGCGCGCGGCATGGGCCGCGCATCCGGAGGACCGGGCGCTGGCCGACCTGATCGCCGAGTTCACCGCCTACAGCGCGGAATTCGAGCAGGCATGGGCCCGCCACGACGTCCGCGTGCAGGGACGGGGGAACAAGCCGCTGCGGCATCCGGTGGTGGGTCCGCTGGTCGTCAGCTACGAGGTGCTCATGCCCGTGCAGGATCCCGACCAGCGGATCGTCATCTACCGCGCCGCCGACGCGGACTCCCAGACGGCGCTCGACCGGCTCACCGCCGACCTGGATACGCGGTGACGGGAACTATTCCGTGGAGGTCAGAACCAGCTCGCCGTCGTCGTCCGCGTCTTCGTAGCGGCCTTCCCACTCCTCGTAGGCGGGCACGTCCTCGTCCCGCGTGACGATCCACTCCAACGAGTAACCGCCGTCGTCGTCGGGAACCAGCACATTCTCGATCCTCAGTCCGAATCCGAGCACCTCGGCCGCGCGGATCACGTCCGGCAGATCCTCGGCGCGAACGACCGTCTGATTGGCATACACGGTTACCATGCGCGGAATGGTAGCTGGAACCTCCGACACGGCGCGGGCCGAATCTCGAAACAGCAGCTGAAACGGCGTGGGAACCAGGTTGCTGTCCGGGCACGACAAAAGCCGCCGTGGTCATCGAGGCCACGACGGCTGCGTCACACCACGAGTGCGGTACCGGCACGCGGTACCGGGTGAATCAGAGCTTGTTGTAAGCCAGCGACAGGGCCGACTTCTTGTTGGCGGCCTGGTTGGCGTGGATGACGCCCTTCGAGGCAGCCTTGTCCAGCTTCCGGCTGGCGAACTGCAGGCGCGCGGCGGCGGCTTCCTTGTCACCGGCGGCAGCGGCCTCGCGGAAGCTGCGGATGGCGGTGCGCAGCGCGGACTTGACCGACTGGTTGCGCTTGCGCGCTTCCTCGTTGGTGCGGATCCGCTTCAGCTGGGACTTGATGTTGGCCACGCCGGTTCCTCGTGTTCCTGTCTGGTAGGTCTGTCCTGGGAAAGTTCGTCGAGCGCGCGACATACCCGAATGGAACGGGTAACGCAGCGCCGAAGATCGAGGTTACCAGTCACCGTTCGGCACGCGAAATCCGACACCGGACCCGGCCCGGTCGATGCCGGACACGGACCGCGCTGGGCTTCCCTGGCGACCGGCGAGTTCCGCCGCGATCCGGCTGCGGGGATCGGCACGACGGTCTCCGGGCGAGAGTACGCCCGCGTCGAGGCGTGGACCGGCGCGTGGTCGGGCTCACGGCCCGGTCGGCACACCGCAGGCACCGACCAGCACGTGTCCGGCGGCTGGGCCGTCGCTACGCGATATGCCGCCGCTGAAGAGCCTCTTCTCGGGCGGCGGCTCGACCGGCCCCGAAGTCGTTGTAGAGATCACACGACTCGCGTAGCGTCCTCCTAGCAACCGTTGCTTTCGAGCGGCTGGCGTTGCCGAAGCGGTACCACGACTCGTCCGAGTACATGTCTGGAACGCGGAAGGTGGACAGATGTCTCCAACGGCCCAGGAAGTAGTCGAAGAGGCTCTCGAGAACAAACCGGTTCCCGAGAGCAAGAAATGGGGCGCGGAGGCGCTCGGCACCTTCGTCCTGGTGATCGGCGGTGTCGGCACCGCGGTGCTGGCGGGGGAGAAGGTCGGTCCGCTGGGTATCGCGCTCGCCTTCGGCCTGTCGCTGATGTTTCTCGTCTATTCGATCGGGCCGATTTCGGGCTGCCACGTGAACCCGGCGGTGACCGTGGGGCATCTGCTGCTCGGCCGGATCAGCGGCGTGTCCGCGGCGGGGTATGTGATCTCGCAGCTGATCGGCGGGCTCCTCGCCGGTCTCGTGTTGTTCGCGCTGGCCAAGAACCTGCCGTCGTACGACCGGTCGGTCGACGGCCTCGCCGCGAACGGGTGGGGCAAGCACAGTCCCTCGGCGATTCGGGGGCCGCTGGGCGAGGTGGTGGTGCAGAACGGGTTCGGCATCGCCGCCACGATCATCGTCGAGGTGATGCTCACGGCGCTGCTGGTCTTCGTCGTGCTGTCCTCCACCGACCAGCTCTCCGACGTGCCGCTGGCCGGTCTGTCCATCGGCGCCACGCTGGCGGTGATCAACCTGGTGGCGATTCCGGTGGACTACGCCTCGGTGAACCCGGCACGCAGCCTCGCCGTGGCGCCCTACCAGGACGGCGCGATGGGGCAGGTCTGGGCGTTCATCGTGTTCCCGCTGATCGGCGGCGCACTCGGCGCGCTGCTGTACGGCCTGCTGTTCGGCCGTTCCCGCGAAATGATCTCCTGACGAAGGCGTTGGGCCCCGGTCACTCGGCGGGGGCCGATCACTGTGGCCGGGCGGTCAGCTCGCGCTGCGCTCCTGCGGTGCGGTGCACACCAAGGCGGCCAGCGCCGGGACCGGGAAAAGCAGCAGGAAGAGGTTGGGCACCCACCACAGCGGACTGAAATCGCCGCGCAGTGTCCAGAACGCGATGGCTTGCAGCCCCGCCACGCTGGTCAGGGTCAGCGAGACGGTCATCAGGGTGCGCCAACCGGGCGCGCGGCACAGGCTCGCCAAGCCGGTGGCGCTCGCGGCAAGGTCGAGTACGACGAACGAGTAGTTCCAGTCGCTGAGGATCGGGTCGGTGTAATCCTTGTACGCCCATTCGGGCGGAATCACCTGGGCGAACGCGATCGCCCAGTAGAGCAGGAAACCGACGTCGGTGATCAGCATGGCGATCTTGGTCGGCCCGAGCACGCGTGACATGGCCCGCCTCAGTGCCAGGCGTATTCGGCGCAGAGCCGGTGGGCGACCAGATCGAAGGTCTTGCGGGGCAGGATCGCGCCCTCGCGGCGGATGCCCGCCTCCGGCACGTCGAGCACCCGATCGAGCCGCACCCAGCTGGGGCGGTTGTCGTGGTCCCAGGACCCGCTGCCGATGCCGACCCAGTTGCGGTCGTAGGCGCGTTCCGGGTTCGACGACAACATCAGCCCCAGCAGCGTGCGACGGTCCCGGCCCACCACCAGCACCGGCCGGTCCTTGCCGTTGCTCGGATCCTCTTCGAACGGCACCCAGGTCCAGACGATCTCCCCGGGATCGGCACGGCCGTCCAGTTGCGGCGAGTAGACGATCTGCCGCGCCCGCTCGGCGGTCGGGACCGGCGTCGACGCGGCGGGCCGCACCGTGACGCCCGCGGCTGTACGCCGCTGGGCCAGCGACCCCACCAGCCGGTCGACCAGCCGGGGACCCTGCTGCTTGACGATCTTGGGCCCCTGTTGCTTAGCGATGAGAC
The DNA here is from genome assembly GCF_053601535.1 of Nocardia sp. NPDC004718. Taxonomy (NCBI): domain Bacteria; kingdom Bacillati; phylum Actinomycetota; class Actinomycetes; order Mycobacteriales; family Nocardiaceae; genus Nocardia; species Nocardia sp. NPDC004718. The sequence goes on along the minus strand of NZ_JBSGCA010000017.1, from coordinate 3,241 downwards.
CGATCTGCTTGCCGAGGGTGTTCCAACTTCGGGCCATCCCAGGAGAATAACGGCGCACCCGCCGCTTCTCACCCGCGTGGGAACCGTTGTGTCGCGGGGGCCATTCGTCTCCGAGGAGGCTATGGAGTCGGCGTACGCCTCAACCACACTCTCGACCCGCCAGGGTGCGAGTCTTACGAGCACCGTTCGCGGCCCGGCTCGTGTCCGAGTGGGCGAAGCGCATGCGACGTAGTCGCGAGTCTCGCCCGCTCGGGCGCGAGCCATGAGGGAGCCGCGAACACGCAGCGCCGAAGGCGCTGCAAAAACTGGCAGAGCACCATGGGACGATAGACGGCAGTTTGCCGATACCCATGAGGAGTGGAGTGCCCGCCAGCTTCGCCGACACGACGTTCACCGATCCCGCCCGGATCCGGAACTTCTGCATCATCGCGCACATCGACCACGGCAAGTCGACGCTGGCCGACCGGATGCTGCAACTGACCGGTGTGGTCGAAGAGCGGCAGATGCGTGCGCAGTATCTGGACCGGATGGATATCGAGCGCGAGCGCGGCATCACCATCAAGGCCCAGAACGTGCGGCTGCCCTGGACGCCCCGGACGGGGGAGCACGCGGGCACCGATTTCGTGCTGCACCTCATCGACACACCCGGCCACGTCGACTTCACCTACGAGGTGTCGCGCGCCCTGGAGGCGTGCGAGGGCGCGATCCTGCTGGTCGACGCCGCGCAGGGCATCGAGGCGCAGACGCTGGCCAACCTGTACCTGGCGCTGGAGAAGGATCTGACAATCATCCCGGTGCTGAACAAGATCGACCTGCCCGCCGCGGACCCGGAGCGCTACGCCGCCGAGCTGGCGCACATCGTCGGCTGCGATCCGTCGGACGTGCTGCGCGTCTCCGGCAAGACGGGCGAGGGCGTGGCCGATCTGCTCGATCAGGTGATCGCCCAAGTTCCGCCGCCGGTCGGCGAGGCGGACGCGCCCGCCCGCGCGATGATCTTCGACTCGGTCTACGACACCTACCGCGGCGTGGTCACCTACGTCCGTGTGGTGGACGGCAAACTGACCCCGCGCGAGAAGATCAAGATGATGTCCACCGGCGCCACCCACGAGCTGCTGGAGATCGGCATCGTCTCGCCCGAGCCGAAACCGACCCAGGGGCTCGGCGTCGGCGAGGTCGGCTACCTGATCACCGGCGTGAAGGACGTGCGCCAATCCAAAGTCGGCGACACGGTGACCGGCGCGCGCGGCGGCGCGACCGAACCGCTCACCGGCTATCGCGAGCCGCGGCCGATGGTGTACTCCGGCCTGTATCCGGTGGACGGCTCCGACTATCCCGACCTGCGCGACGCGTTGGAGAAATTGCAGCTCAACGACGCCGCCCTGACCTACACGCCGGAGACCTCGGTCGCGCTCGGGTTCGGCTTCCGCTGCGGCTTCCTGGGCCTGCTGCACATGGAGATCACGCGCGAACGCCTGCAGCGCGAGTTCGACCTCGACCTCATCTCGACGGCCCCGAACGTGGTGTACCGGGTGGAGATGGAGGACGGCGCCGAGCACGTCGTCACCAATCCCTCGTACTGGCCCGAAGGCAAGGTTCGCAATGTCTACGAGCCGGTGGTGAAGTGCACCATCATCGCGCCGAGCGAGTTCATCGGCTCGATCATGGAGCTGTGCCAGTCCCGCCGCGGCGAGCTCGGCGGCATGGACTACCTGTCCGAGACCCGCGTCGAGCTGCGCTACACCATGCCGATGGCGGAGATCATCTTCGACTTCTTCGACTCGCTGAAGTCACGCACCCGCGGTTACGCGAGCCTCGACTACGAGGAGGCGGGCGAGCAGGAATCGCAGCTGGTGAAGGTGGACATCCTGCTGCAGGGCGAGGCGGTCGACGCGTTCAGCGCGATCGTGCACCGCGACGCCGCCCAGGCCTACGGCCACAAGATGACCACCAAGCTGCGCGAGCTGATCCCCCGCCAGCAGTTCGAGGTGCCCATCCAGGCCGCGATCGGGTCGAAGATCATCGCCCGCGAGAACATCCGCGCCATCCGCAAGGACGTGCTGGCCAAGTGCTACGGCGGTGACATCAGCCGCAAGCGCAAGCTGCTGGAGAAGCAGAAGGAAGGCAAGAAGCGGATGAAGACGATCGGCCGCGTCGACGTCCCGCAGGAAGCCTTCGTGGCCGCGCTGTCCTCCGACGCCGCTTCGGACAAGCCGAAGGACAAGAAGTAGGCGGCTAGCCCGCCGCGCGCAGCCGTACGCGCAGGCGGGCGCCGCCCATCGGGCTCTCGTCGAGTTCGGCAGTGCCGGAATGCAATTCGGCTTGCTGACGGACCAAGGCCAGGCCGAGGCCCGAGCCGGGGGAACCGGGGCCCTTGACGAAGCGGTCGAAGGCGTCGCCGCGCAACGCCTCGGGGACGCCGCGACCGTCGTCGTCCACGCAGATCTCCACGATGTGCTCCGGGCCGGATCGTGCGCTGACGGTGACGGTTCCGGCCTTGCCGTGTTGCACGGCGTTGGCGACGGCATTCGTGACGATGAGCATGACGCCGCCCGGTAGACCGGTCACCGTGATCGGTGGGCATTCGGCGAGTTCGACCCGCACCCCGGGGTGCCCGCGCCGCGCGTCGTGCACCGCGCGGTCGAGGGTGTCGCAGAGGTCGAACGGCTCGAAGACGTCCGGTTCGGTGAGTTCGCCGACCGCGAGGCGTTCCAGATCGGTCAGCGTGTTCTCGATCTGCCGCTCGGCGAACAGGATCTCGGACAGGATCACGCCGCGCTGCTGTTCGGGAATCTCTTTGGTGGCAAGTACTTGCAGGTCGGTGCGCAGCGCGGTGAGCGGCGTGCGCAACTCGTGCGCGCAGACCGCGGCGAAGTCGCGTGCGCCGGTCAGCGCCCGTTGGGTCGCGCGGTGGGCGGCTTCCAGCCGCGCGAGCATGCGGGTGATCGCGTCGGAGAGTTCCTCGGCCTCCCGCGCGCCGCGGCCGGACAGCGGCGGCAGTTTCTCCAACGTGTCGATGCGGTGGGTGGCGTCGGCGAGACGACGCAACGGGCGCGCGGCGAACCCGGCCAGGAACCAGCCGAGCAGGGCGGCCAGCAACGCGCCCGCCACGCCGATGCCGAGCCCGATGCGCTGGCTGCGATGTATGGCCGCCTCCACGACGTCGCGGTCGGGATCGAGCGCGACCAGCACGCCGGGCAGCCCGTCGACCCGGGCGATCGCCGCGTCGGCGGGGGCGTTGCTG